>NZ_DATNPA010000726.1:0-18895 GCF_036703385.1 Allocoleopsis sp.
AGTTACAGTTAAAGATTGATCGCTCATCAAAAAACGCTCCAAATAAAGAAAAGCGAGTAGGTTAGACTCACACTACTCACTTTTCTACATAAATCTAGCTCGTACTTCCAAAAAATACTCAAGCTAAAATACGGATTCTGCCTTACTTGGTTGCAGACAGATCCTTGAAGCCGTCTGGGCAACTATTAGCCGTGTTTACGCTGTTTGCGTTACCAGGTATGACCGTGGTGGGGATATTAGACTCGCAAGCAAAGGCAACGGTCAGAGCTTCACCCGTAGTGCTGTTTCCTATAATAGTACCCACAACGCCGCTGTAGGATTTGAGCCCCTTCTTGTTCGTAACGGCATAAGCCTTGTTGTTAATGATGTCATTTGCCATTTGGATCGTGTAAAAGAAATTGGTCGTTTGGGTTTTTATACCAACGCCGAGCTGAGTGAGGTCAGTTGTAAATTCTTGGTATTCCAGGTAGTAAGCTTGTTGTGCCCGGTTGACAGCACCAATATTATTTTTGGCTTCCGCTTGCTTGGCTTTATTAACCTGAGCGAGCAAAGAGGGTAGAGCAATAGCCGCTAAAATACCGATGATGATAATGACAACCAACAGCTCAATTAGCGTGAAGCCCTCATCTTTTTTCTGGCGGTTCAGGTATTGCAGGAACTTGGCTTGAAATTCCGGCTTCATAGTAATTCTCTCCTTGAGGTCTGTGATGCTTGATGAATAACGCCTGGATGTAGCTTACCCAGTCTCTTCGTTTTTTCTATCACCCTGCTCAAAAAATTTTGCAGGGTGCCATCTTGAGTCAGTCATGATTGACGTTCTAACAGTACATATCCCCATTCTTCTAGCCCACTCAGTGCCTCTCTCACGACTTCAAGAGCCTCCTGTTGAGTGGTTGGCTCCAAGGTTATAGGATTAACGGGTCGTAATTGCAGCCATCGTGCCACTAGGGAAGACAGATCCTGAACCGACTCCCACAGGGGTAATAGGCAAGCCGCAACAGTACTATCGACTAGACTCGACTGTGCCGTTACCTGTAGATACTGACTGATTTCAAAAGGTTGCAGTTGGGTTACGCATCTGATCAGTTCTGCCTGAATTTCGGGTCTTCTCATCTGGGGATGGAGATAAACCTTGGTGTTATGCCAGGCCGAATCAGTCCACTCAGTCATGGGTATAAAAGGTTGAGCTTGATTCGGATGTCCGCACCAGAAATCCAACACCCGGTGGATGGGATTTAACAGTTCAAACAAATGCAGGCGCTCCTCTGCCGAAGTTGCTGGTAAGCTTAATGCTAAAAATACAGGAAGATTATCTGGGTCTTTAAACAAATCCATCAGTTCCCATTTCCGCCAACTGACCATACTGATAAATTCCAGATTCGCAGCTTTTAAGGCAGAAAACATTCCTGGAATAGTAAAGCCTTTGTCACCCAGTAGTAACTGATTAGTAAGAACAGCTTCTTTATTTTCTTCAAATACAGAACCCCAAGTTTGTCGTTTAAGCACTACTTTATCTTTTAAAGCGTTCATGGTTTCATGAACTAACTCAATCTCCATCTCTCGTGGATTATCTTCCATCAATCCCATCATCTTAAAGACTTCTTGCGCTCGGAAATAATTGGCACGATTAATTGCACTATGAAGATTCGCTCGGATAATTCCATCCGGCTTTAATACCGATCGCATCGCCTTTAAACCAAGGACTGGGTCAGGTAAGAGATAAAGAACCTCATCACAGTTGATATAGTCAAATTCAATTCCTAAATTAGGGATATCCTCAAGCGCCAGTGCATGAAATTCAAAATTTTTAAACCCGTGATATTGTAATCTTTTTTCAGCCAGTTTCACTGACTCTTCTGATAAATCTACACCAATAATCTTTGCCCCAGGATTAGATTCGGCTAAAACTAAGGATGTAAACCCAGTTCCGCATCCTGCATCTAAAATAAATTTTCCTTCTGTTAGAATAACTTTCTTATTTCTTAAATAATAGGGAGTTACTAAGTTTTGAATATAGAGCCACCCTACATTCTCTTTAGGAGATTCTTCCAGAGGATTTCTTGGATAGGGGCTGTTATCAAATTGCTGACGAATTTTGTCAAGTGACTCGGAGGTAAGTTTATCCATAACACCTATATTTTGCTCAAGAGTTCTTTAAATCCTATGGTCAGTCAACCTTAAAGGGATAAGCTGACCTATGAATGAGGATTCCCTGTTTGCCATCAATAATTAAACTCATCAGTCGAATTGCTTGCTGATCTTTTAGCTGAGGGATGCGATCGCACGTAGGTTCCCCAGACTACACTAACAGGCAAGACGCTACACGAGTGGATGAAAAACCGCTATACTCGAATAAAGCGTAGTCGTTATGAGTTTTTATTTATAATGCCCAACCCAACTGTAGAAAATCTTGTAATCATTGGTTCTGGCCCTGCTGGATATACGGCTGCTATCTATGCCGCAAGGGCAAACCTAAAACCTGTTATGTTTGAAGGGTTTCAAGCTGGAGGGATTCCTGGGGGTCAGCTGATGACCACGACGGAAGTGGAGAACTTTCCTGGCTTCCCGGAAGGGGTGACCGGTCCGCAGCTGATGGAACGGATGAAAGCGCAAGCTGAACGCTGGGGGACAGAGTGCTATACAGAAGATGTCACGTTCGTGGATTTGAGCCAGCGTCCCTTTATTATTCGTTCTGAGGAACGGGAATTTAGAGCTCACAGCGTGATTATAGCCACAGGAGCTACAGCGAAACGGTTGGGGCTACCCAGTGAAAAGGCGTTCTGGAGTCGTGGAATTTCTGCTTGTGCGATCTGCGATGGTGCAACTCCAATTTTCCACGGTGCGGAACTGGCAGTCGTAGGGGCTGGTGACTCAGCAGCTGAAGAAGCGGTATATTTGACAAAATATGGCGATCGCGTCCACTTGCTGGTACGTCGCGACCAGATGCGAGCAAGTAAAACGATGCAAGATCGAGTGTTGAACAACCCTAACATTACGGTTCACTGGAATACTGAGCCAGTGGATGTCTTTGGTGAGAATGATCACATGACAGGGGTGAAACTCCGCGATACCAAAACAGGCGAAGAGCGTAACCTGCACGTTAAGGGACTATTTTATGCAATCGGTCACACACCCAATACCTCTTTATTTAAAGGACAATTAGAACTCGATGAAGTGGGTTACCTTGTGACCAAGCCAGGGTCAGTGGAAACCAGTGTAGAAGGGGTCTATGCCGCTGGCGATGTTCAAGACCATGAATTTCGTCAGGCAATTACCGCTGCGGGTACAGGTTGTATGGCGGCAATGTTGGCAGAACGCTGGCTTTCGGTGAATCACTTGATTACCGAGTATCACCAGCAGGCGCAGTCCTCGGAAACCCCACCTGAGGCGGAACTGACAAAAGAAGAGACGACAGAAATGTCCGAAGAGACGTTCAATATCAACGACACGCGACACGAAGGGGGATATGCGTTGCGGAAGTTGTTCCATGAGAGCGATCGCCTGATTATGGTGAAGTATGTTTCTCCCTCGTGCGGTCCTTGCCGCACCCTAAAACCAATTCTTAACAGAGTGGTAGAAGAGTTTGAGGGCAAAATTCACTTTGTCGCAATTGATATTACGGAAGATCCAGACATTGCTGAGAATGCCCAAATAATAGGTACACCAACCGTGCAATTTTTCAAAGATAAGGAATTATTAGAGCAGATTCAAGGTGTCAAACCCAAGAGTGAGTTTCGCCGGATAATTGATAAGTATCTGCCAGCAGGCGTTTCAGCTTCTAGCTGATGTTGGTTTAGAAAGCCTAGGACTGAGTTTAGCTGGATTTAACTAAAGGATATTACGGGTTAAATCCAGCTCTTTTAATATAAATAAACGGGTGAAAGGGCTAATATCAAATGAATATCTCTTCATCGGGTCTACCCAAACCATTCTTGTCCCTTTGCATGATTGTTAAAAATGAAAGCGAGAATTTACTGCGATGTTTAGCTAGCGCTAAACCTTATGTAGATGAAATAATTGTCGTAGATACGGGTTCGGAGGATGAAACACCTGATATCGCCCGTAGGTATGGAGCAAAAGTACTATTTTTTGAATGGTGCAATGATTTTGCTGCTGCTCGAAATTACTCGATATCACAAGCCACTGGTCATTGGATTTTAGTACTAGACGCCGATGAAGAACTGGTTGTTGAGTCAGAAAATTTTTTTGAAAAAATAAACTTAAATACTGAAGTTATAGCCTATTCACTAGAATTGAATGACATTAATGACTTATCTCCAAAAACTCCTTCTTATTTGATAAGGTTATTCCGAAATTTACCAGACATTCTTTATGTAAATCGCTTTCACGAACAACTCCGATATCAGAGCTCCAATCTGAATTGCAAGCAGTATGAATCTTTAGAAGGAGTTAAGATTTTACATTACGGATACTTTAAGGAAAAGGCAAAACAAAAAACTCTTAACCGTAACATTCCGATATTGGAACAGATGCGACAGAATGAACGGTTAAGCTTCATGCATTTGTACTGTCTTGCAAAAATGTATACTGAAAATCAACAGATAGACAAAGCTAGAGAATGTTATAACGAAGCTTTCAATCGGCTCCTGCCTAACTTGATTGAGGGAGCAATACCTGAAGATTTTAGCTGGATTCCTTCTTTACTATATGCCTTGGGAATGAATTTTTTTGAACAAAATGATTATGAAACTGCTAGACTAGTCTGTCAGCGAGGATTGGAATGGTGTCCGACGTTTCCTCCTTTATCCTATTTAGCGGGTGTAATTCTCAGCAATTTAGGGTTCCCGCTAGGAGCAGCAGTTTATTTTGAGAATTGCCTTCAGCTAGGTAAAGAGGGCAGCTACTATAAAGGAGAACATTTTGATTTATTATTTACAACCACCCATCCTGCTTATAATTTAGGCCTAATGTACCTTAAACTGAAACAACCCAAGGAAGCATTAGCTGCCTTCGAGTTATCACTTTCCTTAAATTCTAACTTTACATTGGCTCAGGAGCAAATCAACACTCTTAAAGGCTAGTTAGCTCTTAAATCAGAACCTTGGAACTTATAAAAGGTAAGGTTGATGAGATGGCAAAAGATTTAGGCGCTCCATGCTTGCTGACACTTTGCATGATTGTCAAAAATGAAAGAGAGAATTTACCTCGTTGTTTAGCTAGCGCCCAACCTTATGTTGATGAAATAATTGTCGTGGATACGGGTTCTAATGACGGAACCCAGGAAATTGCGGCAGCCTATGGGGCAAATATCAGGTATTTTAAATGGTGTGATGATTTTGCAGCGGCTCGTAATTACTCGATTTCCCAAGCAACTGGAAATTGGATTTTAGTATTAGATGCAGATGAGGAGCTAGTTGTAACAAAAAATGAGTTGAGAGAACAGCTATCTTCACAATCTGAAGTTTTAGCCTATTCACTCATCCGAACTGAAGTTAATGGCCAAGAGGGGATGACCCCTTTATATACCCCTAGATTATTCCGTAATCTTCCAGAACTTAAATATGTCAATCGGTTTCATGAGCAACTACAGTATCAAAATCAATCTATTCAGCTGCACTTAATCGGACACATACAAAGCCCCATAATTCTGCACTATGGTTATGCAGAGCAACAGGTACTCCAGAAAAATCTCACCCGTAACATTCCCATCTTAGAATCTATCCGAAAGAAAGAAGGTCTGAGTTTAATGCTTCTGTACTGCCTCGCGGGAATGTATAACGCGACTCAGCAACCAGAGCAAGCCCAAGAATGTTACGTAGAAGCGTTTGAGCGACTATTACCTAATTTAATCGCAGGAAATTCCCCTGAGGACTTCAAGTTTGTTCCCTCTCTTCTTTTTACCTTAGCAGGGCAATCCTTACAGCAGAAGGATTATGAAACGGCAAGACTTCTTTGTCAGCGGGGCCTTGAATGGTACCCAAATTTCCCACCCATAAACTATATTACTGGTTTTACTTTAATAGAATTAGGATTTCCGCTGGCAGCGCTCGCCTACTTCGAGAAATGCCTTCTACTTGGTCAAGAAGGTAGTTATTATAAAGGGGAGCCTTTTGAGTTTAGTTTCACAACAACGGAGGCAGCTTGCGGTATGGGTGCAGCATACATGGCGATGAACCAATTGCAAGAGGCGAAAAACGCCTTTGAACTAGCGTTATCTTTTGATACTAGCTGTACGGTTGCGAAGCATAACCTAGATAGGCTAGGAGAGATATTAGCTTCTTAACCATCACTTTAATCCTAAATCAAAGCAGCGATAAGTTATGTCCCATTCTCCTAAACAGGACAATTATCCAAAACATCTAGCCAGTGTAATCGTGCCTTGGTGGGATCACAGCGAACTGCTAGATCTATGGGAACTCAACTTAGCTCACTTGCAGAAGAGTACTCGGAAAGCAGGGAAAAAGACAGTGGGAAGTTCTATTGCCCTTTATTCACTATCGAATTGTTTTAGACCATGAAAACACAAGGGAAATTGTCGAGGTAGGAGCAGGCAATCTTCCCTCCTGTGGACTGGACGACCTCAATAATAAGCGAGCCATTCGCACAGATATAGATACTTGGGAGTTTAAGTAGTCATGTCTGTTATATATTGCTCAATGAGTTGGGCAGTCTGATCGTCTACGAGGGCTTTCCTTCTGTGCGCTTCTGCTTCTAGTACTTTCACCAATTCAGCTTTCCACAAATCGGCTTGCTCTGACTCAGCATTCATCATTGCTAACATCCAAGTGGCTTGGGCATCCTCTTCTTGACCTTGTAAAAGGAGTGTCAAGCCAAGATACCAGTAGTTAGACATGACTGTAGGGTAAGCCTCGATCGCCTGCTCATAGAAGGTCGCCGCTTGATGATATTCTCCATAAATCAGGCATTGGTAGGCGAGTAACGCTAAGTCGGCTGACTTCATTAGAGTTGAGTCTAGGGGCATCACAGATGTTGCGATCGCAGTTTTCGTCCCAATATTACTCAACCACTGAACCCACTGTTGGGCGCGAACTGGCCAGGTGTATTCACAATTAACATACTCCACCTGTTGCCTCAGATGTGTTTCGGTATCTGTTGTGTCTGTAGCGGTACATTTTCTAAGAAGCTGCACAGTCTCTTCAACAAAACGGTCTTTGTAGACTTCCCAGTCATCTTCAATGGGTATTAAGCGGGCAAATCCAGCTGTGGTTTCCGGCAATGCGCCTAAGTCACTAGTAACAATAGAACAACCACTTGCCATTGCCTCCATGACGGCAATACAGGAGGTTTCGGCAAAGCTATTGGGGTAAGCGAATACCAGAACTGACTGGAGTTCGCAGGCTAGATCAGGTTGTGGTAGAGAACCCAGGTACTCCACTCCTGTCGTTTCCTGACATCGACGATAGAGGGAACCATACTGAGACTCATCTTCAGCTTCGGCAACCTGATAGACCTTCATACTAGAAAATACCTTGAGTCTCGTTCCAGGTACGGCGCTGCGAATCCGAGGAAAAACGTCTAGTAGGATATCCAGTCCCCGAAAGGGTGTACTGGTGTAGGCAAGGATAGGTGGCTTGGACTTCTGTGCGAGGATGGGAGTGGTATCGGGGAAAAGTCCACAAAAAGACGGTGCGATCGCATTACGCAGAACCTCGATACGAGTTAGGTTAATGCCAAAGTTCTCATGGAAGCGATCGCGCTGCCAATCGCTGACTAGAGCAAAGCCATCATAGATATCTCGCTCTAAAGGGTTCTCCAATGCTTCCACAGCGGGCTGATCGTGAGCGTGCTGCGTCCAGAGAATCAGGCAAGTATTCTCTCCAATAAGAGGTTTGATGTGCATTCCCTGTCCTGCTAGTTTTAGCATGATCGCAGCATCAAGGGACTGTAGTAGTTGCTGAGGCACAGTATTTAAGGGCAGGCAAATTACTCCACGGGACATTTTAGGTACTAAGGTGTTATTGAGTAAAAATACATCATGTCCCTGTTTAGCAAGTGCCTCAGCCAGGTAACAAAGGGCTGACTCAGAACCTCCCATCGGCATCTGGTAAGCACATTCAAGTGTATAGTCCCAGTTAGCAAAATCTATGAAAGCAATTCGCATGAGTCATTGTTCGGTGAAAATAGTCAGGGTATCCTCCTCTTAGAGCTTACACAAATGACCCCAACTCGACTTCGATTACCCCAATTTTTGAAACTTTCTGAACGTCCCAGCCTCTCAATGCAGCTAATGGCGGTAGGGCTGGTAATCACAGTTTTGTTCGTAACCGTCGCCATTTTCGCTCCTATTTTTCAGACGTGGGGATGGCTGCAAAATCCCATAGAGTCACTAGCTAACCCAATACATGAACCTCCAGGAGCAAAGCACTGGTTCGGGACGACGAACCAGGGTTATGATGTCTTCTCTCGCACTTTGTTTGCTTCTCAAGCTGCTTTACGAGTCGTATTGCTGGCGACAACCCTGAGTCTGATTATTGGTGTTCCCTTGGGTTTAGTCAGTGGTTATCTGGGTGGCAAATTAGATCGGGTGTTGTTATTTTTTATGGATACCATCTATACCCTACCAGGACTGCTATTATCAGTAACGCTAGCCTTTGTGGTAGGGCGGGGGATATTGAATGCCGCGATCGCACTCAGTATTTCCTACATACCTCAGTACTATAGGGTCGTCCGCAACCATACGGCTAGTGTTAAAAACGAACTCTTCATCGAAGCGGCTCAAGCTATGGGCGCTTCCACTAAGCGAGTTTTGTCTCGTTATCTGTTTCTAAATGTAATTCAAAGCGTACCCGTCTTATTCACCCTCAACGCAGCAGATGCCATCCTGATTTTAGGTGGCTTGGGATTCTTGGGACTGGGACTACCAGAACAGACGCCAGAATGGGGTCAAGACTTACGTCTAGCACTGAGTGCCCTCCCCACTGGGATTTGGTGGACAGCTCTTTTCCCTGGTTTAGCCATGACGTTGATGGTTGTGGGATTGTCACTTTTAGGAGAGGGCTTGAGTGAGTTTCTCAACCCCCGGTGGCGTCGTTAAAATTGGAATAGATATTATCTGTTGGAAATTGGGGATAGTAAAAATTACTACTATTACCCAAGGCTCAAGTGTCTATTGCCTTAATTAAGCCGATTGTATTAAGTCATGAACTATCAAAAATTTATCGAAAAACTCCCCTCTTTTTATGAGAACTGGGAGAAGGATTCAGTATGTCCAAAATCTAAGCGATTTGAACCGATAACCAAACAATTTAAGGGCATGACTACAGCCAGTGTGATGCAGTTGCTCAACTTTGCTGCAGAATGCTTGGAACCTAATGAAGTTTACTGTGAAATAGGCTGCTCTCAAGGCGCAAATTTAATTGGGGCTTTGCTAGATAATCCAGAAAAAATATCTTATGCTGTCGATACTTTTTCGCAGTTTGATTTATTGGAAAATAACTTCAATAAATTAATATCAAATTTATCTAATTTTGATTTAGAAGAGCAAGTTATATTTTGCAACCAGGAGGTTGAAGACTTCTTTTTTGAATTTAATTCAAGCCAAATTGAAGAGAAAATTGGCTTGTATTTTTATAATGGGGCACAAGATTACCGCTCCCGTTTACTGGGACTCCTTTTAGTTAAGCCCTTTCTGGCAAACCAATCTATTATTGTTTTAAGTCAGTGTAACTGGGAAGCCTCTTATCAGGCAAGTCTGGACTTTATAGCCTCTCATCCTCAAAGCCGATTAGTGCTGGATTTCTCAACCAATCAAACTAATAGCTCTACAGGTTGGAATGGTTTGCAAGTAATTAGCTGGGATGTCACGGCTAATCATAAAATGGATTGGTCAAGCTTTCAGGAATTCCGAAAGCCCACTTTGATTAATGCTATTTACGAACTTCATATTAATTCCCGCCAAAAGGTAGTAGATGGTTGGTATAGAGAAGCACTGGAATTGTACCTGTCAGGAAAGCCTGAAAAAGCCGAACAGAAGTATAAACAAATATTAAACTGTGATGTGAGCCAAGCAGAGGCTTGGTACAACCTTGGTAAGCTCTACTACCAAACTCAAAGCTATCAAAATGCATTAGAGTCTTTGCTCAGGGCTTTAGAACTAGATTCATCAAAAGCAATCTGGCACTACGAGCTAGGGGTGGTACTGGAGAAAATGGGTGCTATTCCCCAAGCGATTCGAGCGTATCAAGAAGCGATCGCGATCGATCCGCAATGGATTTCTGCTTATAATAGCTTGGGGAATATTTGGTTTGAATCTGGAGAATTAGAGCAGGCAGAATCCATGTATCGTCAAGTCCTTTCTGCCTGTCCCGAGCATTGTGCTGGCTATATTAACCTAGGGAACATCTTGATGGCTAAACATCAAGTTGAGGAAGCCATAGAAGCTTATGAAAAAGCGCTTTCCTTAAAACCTCGTGATCCTGATATCCTTCATAACCTGGGGGTAGCATTTGAGGCAAAAAATGACCAAACTGAAGCATACAGCTACTTTGGGTATTCTTGTTACCGCCAGGGAAACTACCAAGAAGCGATTAATTACTATCAAAAATTTCTAGAGACTAAAACAGGAGATGTGGCTTTCTATGTAGCTCTTGCAGATTGTTATAAATATCTTAATCAATATACAGAAGCAATAAATATTTACCAAAAAGCAATTAGGTTGTATCCCAAATCAGACTGGCTTTACTTTAATTTGGGAGTGGCTTTTCAAGATTTTGGCGATACAGAGAAATCAATCGCTGTTTTAACAGAAGCATTGCGAGAGTCACCTAATAATTTAGGCTTACAAATTTATCAGCAACTAATGCTTCCGATTATTTATGAAAATCCTGAAAAAATTGAAATTTATAGACAACGATTCACTCAAGGTTTATCAGACCTAGTACAGCAGACGAAATTAGATACCCAGACAGAGATAAATAATGCTTTAATAGGTATAAATTCTAGGACAAATTTTTACTTGCAATACCAAGGGAAAAATGATTTAAATCTCCAAAGAGAATATGGAGAACTTGTTCATCGAGTTATGGCAGCTAATTACCCCAACTGGTCAAAATCTTTGCCGATGTTGCTTATCGATGAGAATGAAAAGATTCGTGTTGGTTATGTATCAGCACACTTAAGAAATCATAATGGAGCTAAGTGGGCGCTGGGTTGGATAAAAAATCATAACAAGCAGAATATTGAAGTCTACTGCTACTACGCGGGACGCAAGGTTGATCAAAAAACTAGACAATTCCAACTTTTTAGCGATGTTTTCCATCATATTCCTGATGACATACAAGCCGTCTGTCAGCAGATAGTGGCTGACAAATTGCATATTCTGGTTTTCACCGATATCGGTATGGATGCTCCAGTAAGTAACATGGCTGGCTTACGTCTCGCTCCTGTACAATGTACCGCATGGGGTCATCCTATAACCTCTGGTTTACCAACAATTGACTACTACTTATCGAGTGAGTTGATGGAGCCAGAAAAAGCTCAAGAGCATTATTCAGAAACGCTAATCCATTTGCCTAATATCGGGCTGTGTTATGAAAAGCCAGAGATTCCTGAGTCGCTAAAAACTCGCTCTGACTTTCAGTTGCGGGATGAGGCAATTGTGTATTTATCTTGCCAATCTCTTTTTAAATATCTACCGCAATATGATTATATTTTTCCGGCGATCGCGCAACAAGTTCCTCAAACTCAATTTGCATTCCTCTCTCACCACATTAGTTTACCGCTTACGGAAAAATTTCGGCAGCGTCTCAAACGAGCCTTTGCTCGTTTTAACTTGAATAGTGAAGACTACTGCGTAATATTACCGCGTCAGGATTGGTTGGGGTATGCAAGTCTAAATTTAGTGTCAGATATTTATTTAGATACATTGAGTTGGTCGGGTGGCAATTCGACATTAGAAGCGATCGCATGTAATTTGCCCATTGTTACTTGTCCCGGTGAATTTATGCGGGGTCGTCATTCTTACGGTATTTTAAAAATGTTAGGAGTGACTGAAACGATTGCCCAAACTGAAACGGAATATATAGATATTGCTGTAAAATTAGGGCGTGACCCAGAATGGCGAAACAGCATCATACAACGAATGATAGAGCGCCATTCTTATCTTTATGAAGATAAAACTTGTGTAAAAGCGCTTGAAGATTTTTACCTTCGTGTGGTTCAGGAAGGTCAGTCAGCGTCAGATTAGCGTTGAGGATGAAAAATTGATTCACACTTAAGACACAAAGGCGCTAAGATGCTGTATTTAGCAATAAATTGGGGAATGGTAGAGCGTGGTTGAGTCCGAGGTAATTGGCGTCGATTTAGGGGGAACTGCCATCAAGTTGGGACGATTTCACAAAGATGGGACTTGCTTACAGTCTTTAACTGTGCCGACACCCCAACCCGCAACACCAACAGCGGTTGTGGAGGCGATCGCACAAGCTATTACCCAACTTAATGCCAGTACTAGGACGATCGCAGCGATCGGTGTAGGTACACCTGGCCCCACTGATGCAGCCGGTCGGATTGCCAGAGTCGCCATTAATCTGTCAGGCTGGCAAGATGTCCCTTTAGCGGATATGTTAGAAGCCAAGACGGGTTGCCCTACCATTATCGCCAATGATGCCAACTGTGCCGGTTTGGGAGAAGCTTGGTTAGGGGCGGGGCGGCGGTTTCGCAATCTGATTTTGCTGACGTTGGGTACGGGGGTTGGGGGCGCAATTATTCTGGATGGTAAACTCTTTACCGGTCATCAGGGGGCTGCCGGGGAGTTGGGGTTAATTACGTTAAACCCAGATGGCCCAATGTGTAATAGCGGGAATCAAGGTTCTTTGGAGCAATATGTCTCAGTTCAGGCCATTCGACGCTGCACTGGAAAGGAACCCGCCGAACTTGGTGCTATGGCGAAAGCGGGTGATAAGTTTGCTTTGGAATTTTGGCAAAGCTACGGACGCAATTTAGGAATTGGGTTAGCTAGCCTCATCTATGTTCTGACTCCAGAAGCGATTGTGATTGGCGGTGGAGTCAGTGCGAGTGCGGAGTTTTTCTTTCCGGCGGCTTTAACTGAAATTGAGCAACGAGTATTGCCGAGTTCCCGTGCTGGGTTACAGTTACTTGTGGCTGAGTTGGGCAATCAGGCTGGGATGGTGGGTGCGGCAAAATTGGCTTGGCAAAAGCTAGAAGTTGGTGGCTAGTGGTTAGCCGTTCTCTCTTGACTTCTGACTCTTATTTTTGAGCTGTGGATATAGGTTTTGATATCGCCTCCAAGCCTCTAAAAGTACTGACTCCTCTAAATTAGGACTTGCTGCCAGCGTTGGCGTCGGTGTTAAATTAACTGTTGCCTGAGCATCCTTATATACCCCAATTCCAATCCCCGCCAGTAAGGCAGCACCTCGTGCCGAAGCCGCTACAACCGTCGTTGTGTACAGGGGAACTCTCAACACATCAGCGAGTAACTGTTGCCAATCCTCCTCTAACGTTCCGCCACCTGCCAATCGCAATTCTGTCAGGGCTACACCTGTTGCCTCCAGAGCTTGAATTCCTTGCTTTAAGGAAAACGCTACCCCCTCCAATGCGGCACGCATGAGATGCGCTCTGGTATGATGTAATCCCAATCCCACCCAGGCACCCCGCGCATTTGGATCGAGATGAGGTGTACGTTCACCTGTAAGGTAGGGCAAAAAGGTCAATCCTTCACATCCTGGGGGAATGGTAAAGGCGTCCTGATAGACTTGCTGCCAACTCAATCCCAGAATCGTTCGTACCCACTCCAGCGCTAACCCAGCATTTTGCATGGCTGCCAGAGTGTACCACTGGTTAGGCACTGCTGCCCGATAAAGATGGGTATAACCCTGAGGATCGAGAATCGGTTGAGAGCGAATTGTGATAATTTGAGCCGCCGTACCAATGGTTAACTGTACTAATCCAGGCTCTACCAATCCATTGCCCAGCGCGGCTGCTGCCGTATCCGCCGCACCTGCGATAACGGGTAAACGAACGGGTAAACCCAGATGTTCTGAAGCCGTCGTTGTTAAGTAACCTGCGATCGCACTGGATGGCACTATCGTTGGTAGCCAATCACTACGTAACTCCAGGGCTTCCAACGCATCCCAAGCCCAATCATCCGAGACGACATCATAAAGTAAGGTACCAGAAGCGTCGGATGGTTCAGTGGCAACTTCTCCCGTTAGTTGTAAACGCAACCAATCTTTAGGCTGAAGTACCCAGCGTGCTTCTGCATAGATATGAGGCTGGTGTTCTCGCAGCCATAGTAAAGTTGTACCCGCCATTCCTACCGTAATGGGATTGCCCAGACGCTTTCGGGTACTGACATCAAGCGACTGATAGGCATTCAGCATCTGTGTCGAGCGAGTATCTGCCCAGAGGATAGCCGAATGCAGGGGTTTTCCCAAACTATCCGCCAAAACGACACCATGCATCTGTCCTGAAAGTGCGATCGCTCTTACTTGATGCTCTCGATCTTCTACCACCTTGCGGACAGCTACAGCAACAGCTAACCACCAGTCTACGGGATTACTCTCAGCCCATCCAGGATGCGGTGCTTGGACAGGATAGGAACTCGATGCCTCATTAATTACAGTTCCATCTATATCCAAAAGTAAGGCTTTAGCAGAGCCTGTACCTAAATCAATACCTAGTAGCATCTTTTCGTGTGCCGTTTAGAGGAAGTTACTGAGTATTTTCTCTCTCAGTCCTCAACCATAAACTGAATCCCTACAGTAGTAAAAGACGGCTATTTATAAAATAGGGATTAGAAGTTAGGCATTTTCACAATATATTCACAATATAGCAGTCTAATTTTCATACAGAATCAAGCTGAAATCTGAAGATTGTAACATTTTAAATCATTGTATTTTTCAATGGAACATTGCAACTCTCCCAACTCATCAACCGAACTCAACAAATCAAATGCTTGACCCACTCAGAGCGGAAAAAACTTCACACATCCTGAGTATTTACGTCTAAAGTAGTAGATATAGGTACACCAAAAAGCGTAGAGGAAAATTCTTCAGTGCTTTTGAGCAGACTGTGTTGTGAGTCTAAAGTATTTGAACTTAGAGCTGAGCGAGTTACAAATGTAGATGTACTCCCTTGCTTGAAACTGCCAACTTATTGATCGGTTAACACGAAAGCACCAGGCAAGTTCAACGGGAATTCAGCCTCTCCCTTCGCTAGCGATACTTAGCGACGATTGAGGCAAACAGTTATTGAGAATCGGGAATTGGTACTCGCTGTTGACATTAAGACAACAGTACAAATACGTTATTTATGCGAACAAGCGAACAAATCAAGGTAGAAATTGAGGAAAAATTGGGATTTTTTCCACCCTTCTTTAGTCCGGCACTACAGACTCCACAGGTGCTAGAAAATTTATGGCATCAGACAATGAATGCCTATCTCAATAATCCGCTACCATCTCTATTTAAAGAGAGGCTTTCGGCCTATCTCTCACGCTTCTGTGTTATCCCCTATTGCATGATTTGTCACAGCTGTTCGTTGTATTCCTTAGGAATACAGGCACGGGAGGTGTTAGAGCTACTTGAATCGCCTCTCCCGACCCAAACCGATATTGATGAACACCTGAGTTGGCTAGCGACGCAGCTTGATGGTCTAACCGTGTGGCCAGAGTCCAACTCAACACTCGAAAAAAGTTTATTATACTGCTCAATTTTTATCGCCCAAGAGCGAGACCAAGCGGAACATTGCCGTAGGGAATTGCGGCGTCTGTTGGGTTGTGTAAACTACCAGCATTTAGTGACGTTTATCGCTTACGTAAAAACCTGTCATATGTGGATGGAAGCCCATCCGGAAGTAAGTTATTTAGCTGACAATCGTGCGATCGCTCATTTTGATGCTTTGGTTAAAGAAGAGCCAGGTTTGGCTGACTTCTTCAAAAACTACTGGGAAAGAGCCAAGCTAGAACAACGCAGTTGGGCGGAACAGTTGGCAGCAAACGCTCTGCGTCAGCGTCATGAACAGGAGTTACGGAAGGCAGCTGTGGAAAATCTGCGACTTGCTCGTGCGATCGCCTCCGTCTCCGATGGCGTTCTGATTACCGATCCAAACCAACCCGACAACCCAATTATCTACTCAAATCCTGGGTTTTCGCGGATAACTGGCTATCAACCCGAAGAGATTTTTGGTCGCAATTGTCGCTTCTTGCAAGGTGCAGAGACTGATTTAGAAGCCGTCAGAACGATTCGTAGTGCGATCGCCCAACGACAAGAAGTGAAAGCTACCCTGCTGAACTATCGTAAAAATGGTCAGCCTTTCTGGAACGAGTTGAAAATCTCGCCAGTCTTCTCAGAGCAAGGCGATTTACTTTACTTTGTTGGCATTCAGACTGATATCACCGAACGCAAACAGGCTGAAGAGAAAATCCGCTGCCAAGCGGCTCTGCTCGACATCACAACCGATGCTATTCTGGTTCGAAACTTACAAGACAAAATCTTATTTTGGAACCAAGGAGCTAGTAAGTTATACGGCTGGCAGGCAGAGGAAGTCTTTGGTAAGAAAGCTCAACATCTGTTGAACGAAGAAAAAACCCCTCAACTTGCAGCCGTGCTTTCAACCGTTGCCATGAAAGGCAATTGGCAGAGCGAGTTGCATCAAGTGACTAAAGATGGGAAGAAAATCCTTGTCGAAAGTCGGTGGACGCTGATGTACGATGAGGAAGATAAACCCAAAGCTTTCTTAGTTGTTAATACTGATATTACAGAAAAAAAACAACTCGAAGCGCAATTTCTTCGTACTCAACGATTAGACAGTATCGGTACTCTTGCCAGCGGCATCGCTCACGACCTAAACAATGTACTGGCACCTATTTTGATGTCGGCTCAACTGCTTTTGCAGACCCGAATTTCGGAGGAAAAGAAGCCACATCTGCTGACGACTATCGAAAGTAGTGCTAAACGTGGGGCAGCTTTGGTCAAGCAAGTTTTATCATTTGCACGGGGTGTCGAAGGTCAGCGAACCGCTCTCCAACTCAGGCATTTAATTTCTGAAGTTCAACAAATTATAAGAGAGACATTTCCTAAATTAATTGATGTTCATACAAATATTTCGCAAGAACTGTGGATGGTTTCTGGAGATGCAACCCAGTTGCATCAGGTTTTAATCAATCTGTGCGTCAATGCTCGTGATGCTATGCCAAGAGGCGGAACTTTGAGTATGAGCGCTGGGAATAAATTGATTGATGAAAGCTATGCCCGAATGAATCTGGATGCCCATGTCGGGTCTTATGTTGTGTTTACTGTTAAAGATACAGGAGTCGGCATGTCTCCTGAAGTCGTGGAGCGAATCTTTGAGCCATTTTTCACAACAAAAGAGCTGGGCAAAGGCACGGGTTTAGGACTTTCAACGGTGCTGAGTATTGTGAAAAGCCACGGTGGTTTTTTGGAGGTGACGAGTACGGTAGACGAAGGAACACAAATTTCCGTCTACTTACCTGCGATCGAGGCAACCCAAATTCCCCAAATCTCAGACAGCGAATTCTCACAAGGACAGGGAGAGTTGATTTTAGTTGTGGATGACGAAGCGGCGATTCAAGAAACGACTAAAACTTCGTTGGAGGCTTACAACTATCGGGTACTGACAGCGAATGATGGAATTGATGCGATCGCGTTATACGCCCAGCACAAGGAGGAAATCAGTCTGGTGTTGGTTGATATGATGATGCCAGCAATGGATGGAGCCACCACAATTCGCACGCTCAAAAAAATCAATCCTGATGTCGAGATTATTGCTGTCAGTGGTCTTGTATGCAGCACCCAACTGAGTGAATTCACGCTCTCTGGCGTCCAATCATTTTTATCGAAGCCCTACACGACAAACGATCTATTGCAAACAATCAATGAGGTTATAGCTGGAGATTGTCAATCGATTCAAATCAGCAGTAACTTATTAAAATGTCATCAATCTGTAGACCAGTAGTAATGAGAATATCTATAAGCATAAGCCCCGACAGCAACTCGAAGAAGTAAGGAAACCATGTCAAAAGAACCCCACCCCGACGAAGATGCCACCGCACGGGTTCCAGAGGCTGCCTCAACTCCAGCCCAACCTGAACCGATTGTGATACCCCCAAGCCTGGTCAGGCAAGAACACCGTGTGAGGGATCTAATCCTAGATTATGCTCTGGGAGCATCGATTTTAGGACTAATTCCCATCCCTAGATTATTTACGGTCAAACTGTTAGTGGCAGTCGGTTTAATCTTGAAGATGATGTGGGATATTGGTAAGCTGTGGGGTTTCCGAAAAGGGCAAGATTTTTTAGCGATCGCAGGCAGCTTTTTTGGCGGGTTGGGTGCCTTGGCGATGGCATTTACCGCCTGGTTAACGATGTTTGGTGTTGGACTGTTTGTTCCTTATATCAAAAACTTAGCCTTAGCAGCCGCTTTATTTACGCTCACCTGGAGCCTTGGACAGGCAACCAAACAGTTTTATGCCAGTGGATATGGCAAGTAATGAAGAGGTGAGTACGAGTGAAAATTAAACGTCGGCAGATTCTACTGGGGGGCGTGGCGGCAGGAGTTGCTGCCACAGTTGGCACCGAATATAAAGTCCGCTCTGAGAAACAAGCGCATGAAGCTCAATTACGAGCCTTCGCTGCTAAAAACCCCAACGCCATCCTGAAGCAAACCTTTGAGGCAGATACTAAAAAGATTAAGGAGGGCGCAGCGATTCAAGCATCGGTACCGTTAACGCGCCCAACCATCCCTTACAGTCGAGAAATGTCGAAACTGTTGATTCAATGCAGCAAACTAGCAACCCAACAGTATCTCACAGGCAAAACAATTCCCACCTATGACGGCTCCATTAAGTCACTGCCTGCCTATTTCAGCGAACTAGACGGCTATACTCACATTGCCTCCTTCCGAGGACACGAAGCAAAAACTGAAGAGAAAGTTGAAGT
>NZ_DATNPA010000727.1:0-6925 GCF_036703385.1 Allocoleopsis sp.
AGAGTTCTTAAACTCAATGCTTGATGTTTCCAATTCTCAGGAAGCCAAAAATATTTCTGTTTTGTCAGCTCTATGGCAAACCAACTCATGCCCACCGATTCCGGCTTATATCGATAAGTTCAAAAAGTCCATGAGTATGGATGAGATTGAAATTATTGAGACAATTGCTGGAGATTACATGGATTATTACGGCTATGAAAAAATGACCCCTGCCAAAGCGAAGATTACGCAAGAAATGAGCGAAGGCATTAAAGTCCGGAGTGAAGAAAAAAAGCAACGGGCATGGGTAGAGCTCAGAGAAAATGCTCCACAGGATTACCAGCTGAGGAAGTTCCGGGCTACTTATCTCAATATGCTGAAAGAACGGTTATTGCAAGACCAACCTCTGGTCTTAAAGAAAATCAAGAACGTTCATCAGATGGCTTAATCAGAGTTCTAATGCTAATTAACTGACAGAAGTTTAGGGTAGTGTTGTCCTTTTCCTCAAGTGTCTTCAGAAAGTTCCCCAAAAAGAGTTTATGCAACCAGAATTTGCTGAAATTTGGGTTGTAGCACTGAGCCGATTCAAAGCTAACAGCAACATTGCTTAATTAACATTCCTGGAGGTAACGAATTATGCAGCATCAAGGAGTCACATTGTGGTTTACAGGTCTGAGTGGGTCAGGCAAAACTACCATTGCCAAAGCAGTTGAGCGTGAGATTAAAGCCCGTCATTGCAAGGTGGAAATGCTCGATGGTGATATTGTGCGTACCAACCTATCTAAAGGTTTGAGTTTTAGCCAACAGGATCGCGATATCAACGTTCGGCGGATCGGCTTTGTGGCCAACCTGCTCAGTCGCAATGGCGTTGTGGCGATCACAGCTGCCATTAGTCCCTACCGCGCCATCCGTAATGAGATTCGCGAGATGACCGAGAGCTTTATGGAAGTGTATGTGAACGCACCCTTAGAGATTTGCGAATGTCGCGATGTCAAGGGTCTGTATGCATTAGCGCGATCGGGCGAGATTAAGAATTTTACTGGCATTGATGACCCTTATGAAGAACCTCTCAATCCGGAAGTGATCTGCTACACGGCAAAGGAAAGCATTGAAGAAAGTGTTGGCAAGGTGATCGCTGAACTAGAACGATACAGCTACCTTCCTATGAGACAGCTTGCAACTCTGGCCGTTTAAAACATCCTAGTACGAGCCGCTTCTCCGAAAGACAGCATCGAGAATACCTGCAAGAGGGTAGCTGTGGCAGTACAGTCGTGACTCCCTGATGGTTGGGTTTTGTCCAGAATTCGACCTTTACTAAAGAGTCGGCTGACTCATCATTAGCACAGTCGAGCCAGCGCCAAAATTTATAACCGAAGCATCCCATGTATTAACAGCATTGGATGCTTCTTCGAGTGAATGCATTACAGAGCAAGTCGCTCGTATCCTAGTGAAGGAAAGGTTATGATTAAAGCAGATTGGCTCTACTAACTGATATCATGTGCGCATAATCGCTTACGATAAAAGGAGAGGGTGCTTTCCCTGAGCGATGCCAAAACGAATTAGCATAGCCCAATACTTAACAATTGAGCAGCTAGAGCAGCATTACCGCCAAGCAAGAGATAGGGTAGAAAGTCGCCAGTATCAGATTATATGATTTGGTTGATGAACCAATCGCCAATCGTTCATTTGAAACACTTGATGATTTGGAGAAACTTTTATTTCGTTGTTGCTCATGTCAAAAGTTTGACCTATCGAATTCCAGGACGAGCTTATCTATTGTTAGCTATCCTGATCTTTGCTTCATCTAACTCCATTACACGCAAGCTTACAGAACTTGGGGCGCAAAACTTAATTGACGGCAGAAATCCTATTTCATTCTGTAATCTTTTGTTTGTGGGCAATCTTTGTGCTTTGATTACCCTATGTTTAATCTACGGTAAACAGTTAAATGTTCAGTCCTTCAAACAGCTCTCATGGAGCGATTGGCTCGGTTTAAGTACAGTTGCTATCCTTTCCGGTGCTCTCGCTCCAGCCTTATTTTTCACTGCCCTCGACCTGACAATGGTGAATAATGTGGTTTTGATTGGACGAATTGAGCCACCGCTGATTCTGGCTTTATCCATCTTAGTGCTGCGAGAACGCGTAAATTATTGGGTAATTGCGGGTGCGATCGCTTCCTTTATTGGTGTTGTCTTAACCATAGTCCTTCAAGCTCCAGAAGCAGGCATGAGGACGATGGGAGGGTTTCAGATCGGAAGAGGTGAATTGATGGCGGCAGGTGCAGCTGTCTCATTAGCTTTTTCCACAATTATTAGTAAGGTAAAGCTGCGCCAAATTCCTTTGGGCCTGTTTAGTTTATTTAGGATGGCATTAGGAACCGTCGTGTTCTTTACGGTAGCACTCAAGCTGTATGGTCTCGTGCATTTCGCGGATGTCTTCTCACCCTTTTTATGGCAATGGATGGCAATTTATAGTGTGGTGATTATCGTTGGGGGTCAATTATGTTGGTTTACCGGCTTGAAAACGACTAACGCATCGGATGTTTCGTTGGCTAGCGCATTTAGCCCACTAGCAGGCATTTTGGCAGCTTATTTGATTTTGGGTGAATCACCGACAATGGCTCAATACATTGGGGGCAGTGTGATTATCTGCGGCATCATCTTGAATCAGATTGGCGTTTCTCGTATGCCGACGAAAACTCCCTCTGCCCCTCAAGTCAGTCCAGCCAAGGAAATGGATATGGAAGTCGGCTTTAAAGGAATATGAGCTAGAAATTGCCTGAGCCGTTAGGCACTGGCAGTAGTTCATTGACCGTAATTGTCCAACGCAAAGTCACGGCTTCCGGTAGCAGTACTGTCGGAAGGCATGGAACTTGTACGAGGGCTTACACCGGGCTGATTGAAATGGTCATAGGCGGTTTGAGAAATTTTGCGAATCAGCTCTTGCGCACTGGCGTCGTTAAAGGGGCGTTTAACCATAACCGAAATAATGTAACTCTTGCCACTGGGCATATTTACCAAGCCCACATCCGCGAGTACTGAGCCAATGTTGCCCGTTTTATGGGCAATGACCGCACCACTGCCTAGCCCTTGGGGCAATAGGGTGTTGATTTCATTATGCTGCATGATACTGAGAATGCGATCGCGCGAAGGTAGTGATACCAATTGCCCTTGATTGATCATCGACATCAAACCAGCCAGTTCTTGAGGGCTGGTGACATTCGTCCCCTCTAAATCTGGCAAGGGATTTTGAATCACAGTTGTGGTCAAGTTCCAAGCACGGAACCGTCGTGTGAGTGCCTCAGTACCTCCGAGTCGAGAGATGAGCATATTCGTTGCTGTGTTATCACTAATCGTGATCATTTTTGTTGCCAACTCCAGAACCGTGAACTTGGTTCCTGGCTTTTGGTACTGCAAATCCCCCGAACCAGAGGCAATCATTTCTGATTGCAGGGTTAGGCTTTCATCTAAGCGAATTTTGCCAGTATCGACATCCTGAAATAAGGCCACCAAGATTGGCAGTTTAATGGTACTCGCTGAAGCAAAAGTAGAGCGGCTATTGATGTCGATGTAAGCCCCCGTATCCAGGTCAACGATAAAGACGCCCGGTTGCAATTTAGGGTTGTTCGCGGCGAGAGCCTGCACCTGTGATTTCAACGGCAAGATTTCCTGACTCAGCGCCAGGGGCGTAGGCTGGCTGACGGGTTTGGGGCTCTCTTGGGCTTGACTTTTAGCCGATTCAGGGCTTTTAACGGACGACACTTGCATGGCTGGGTCTAACGCCGACAACAGTGTCCCTGCGATCGCACCAATGCCAATCCCCAGAATCAGCAGACGAATAATATAAGCTAACGGGTGTGTAGGACGTTTCTGTCTTGGCGGACGCTTAGCCGTTGGATTGGTCTGAATTCTGGATGTTGGAGAGGCTACTTTTTGCTTGACTCGTCTGCCATTGGCTTTCCCCTCTTGAACTGGGGAAGCAACGTTAGTGACCGTTTGGGATGGATTGTTGTCTCGGCGACGCTTGCCTGAATCCCTCAGGAGGTTGAGCGCTGGCAACGCCGATACCGCTGAGCGAATAGCCCGAAGAGCGGGTACAGTGCGATCGCGTCCTTTACCTCTGGGGCTGGCGTCCAAGGATTTGGGAGTTGGGCTGTTTGTTGTGGGTAAGGATGAACGAGGAGAAATCGTGGATGGGGGCTTAACCTGCCACGGGTTTATCCGTGCACTTGAGTTCGATGTCTGTTCTCCCCTTCTGTATCCTGACTCCTGAGTTCGGTAATTTTTTGGGTCAGAGCTTTGTATCCGTGTTGACCCATGAGTGACTGTAGGGGGTCGCTGAGGGGTAATTGGCGAAACAGGTCGCAGTGACTGCACGGAAGAATGGATAGGCGAAGGGGATTTCAGGCGCTGCTGTTGCGGCGGGAGCAGCGGCCTTGGCGGTTCAGGAATGGGGCGCATTGAGGTTGATGCCGTTTGCTGCCTACGCCGCATAGCTCGCCCGAAACTGCGCTTCGGCGGTTGGGGAGAGGGGATGCGAGCCACCTCCTGTCCGAAAAGTTGTTTGCGCAAACTCCGACGCTCACGTCGTTGCCGTTGAATTCGCTGCTCTTGCTGTTCTGCTTCAGGATTTTCTGACTGACCCCTATTCCCTATGGACGCTGCCACCGATCACACCTCCAACACCACTAAGCAGGCAGGCATAACTAAAAAACAACTTATCATTTTTGTTCTACCGACCTACCTAACTTCTTTTATAGACTGTTAACCCACTGAATTTAACATCTAATTTCTCTCTTGCCAGTCTATTTTAGGACTCGATAGACTGGGAACCATCCCCAACATCAGACTTTGGCAGAGATTTTAGTGCCCATTCCATCTGACGGAGAATACCTCGGAGCATAGCGGCCTCCTCTGTGGTTGGCGTTGCTCGGCTCAACAACCGCCGAAATTTTTCCATGCGGGCTTGAGCGGTATGGGGATAAAGATAACCGATTTTTAACAATACAGTTTCTAGATGTTGATAGTAACCTTCCAAAACGTCCAATGGAGCCGTTTCTCCAATTTGGGTAGGGGGGAATAGATAGCGAGTCTCAATATTCGAGGGTAACGATTGAGTACTTTGGTAAAGCTCGTAACAGCAAATCGCAACGGCTTGTGCCAGGTTTAACGAAGGATACTCGGAACTGGAAGGAATACCCACAAATCGCTGGGCATAATTGAGTTCAACATTGCTTAGTCCTCGGTCTTCGCGACCAAAAATTAAGGCAGATGTTACGCCTTCCTTCAATAACCAAGGCAGTGCCGTTCTAGGGGATTCTAGGGGAGTGTTTAGGGTACGGGCACGAGCCGTAGTTGCGATCGCACGTTGACATCCCTTTAAGGCATCCGGTAACGTTGGCACTTCCTGGGCGGCTTCCAAAATATCCCCCCCATGAACCGCCATCTGCCGCGCCTCGATTCCTAACGGGTCACACTGAGGATTGACTAACACTAATTGATGCAGTCCCATATTCTTCATCACCCGCGCCACAGAACCAACATTCAACGGGCCTGCTGGCTCGACTAAGATAATCTTGACGTTGTCTAATTTCATTTCACGTTCTCCCCCATCCGGATTAGAGGATGCTATCCATAGCCACTCCCTTAGCTAAGTCAGCCCCTAAGCCGAGTTGATTGGCTTCCAGCATTTACATCGTTCTTTACAAGTTGATTAACAGTTTTTTACAATTAAACTAGTAATATTACCGTCAACTTAGCATGGCACGCCAGCGTTCCAAATCTGACCTGCCCAGGAAAAACTGCTCAGTCTGCGGACTTCCCTTCACCTGGCGCAAAAAATGGGCGGATTGTTGGGATGAGGTGAAATACTGCTCAGAACGCTGTCGCAGGCGTAAGTCTAAAGCGAGTTAAAGTCATTCGTCAAAAGATGCTGCAAAGCCTCATCACACAAGAATTGGGGTAATTTTGTAGCCTCGCCCAACGAATACTTTGCGATTAAAGTAAAAATCTCTAACCTTTCATTGGATCACAGTCAATACACAACAAATGCAACCTAAACTTATTATTCACGGTGGTGCTGGTAGTTCTCTTAAAGGCAAAGCGGGAGTTGATGTTGTACGCAAGTCCCTCTATAAAGTTATTGAGGAAGTTTACTCTTTATTGTTAACAGGTGCTGATGCCGCTGAGGCTGTGGTACTAGGCTGCCAATTACTGGAGGATGACCCTCGCTTTAATGCAGGGACGGGTTCAGTGCTGCAATCCGATGGGCAAATCCGCATGAGTGCGTCGTTGATGCAGGGGAGTATCCAGCGCTTCAGCGGAGTGATTAATGTTTCGCGAGTCCAAAATCCTATTAACCTGGCAGAGTTCTTGCAAAGCTCCCCCGATCGCGTACTTTCGGACTATGGGTCAGGCGAATTGATGCGGGAACTCAATACTCCTACTTATAATCCCCTGACTGACCTCCGGTTGCAGGAGTGGATGCTAGAACGGCAGGGCAATTTTGAGAAAGAGATGGCGGGAGTTGTTGCAGAAAAAGAGCTGGTGACGGCTTCGGAAGATGGACGCGGCACTATTGGGGTTGTGGTGTTGGATAGTCAGGGGCGTCTGGCAGTAGGGACATCGACGGGTGGCAAAGGCTTTGAACGAATTGGTCGTGTGAGTGATTCGGCAATGCCTGCGGGCAATTACGCTTCCCGTCATGCAGCAGTAAGCTGTACGGGGATTGGGGAGGACATCATTGATGAGTGTTTGGCGGCGCGGATTGTGGTGCGCGTTACCGATGGGTTATCCCTGGTCGAGGCGATGCAGCGTTCGTTTACAGAAGCGAAAGAACACGGGCGAGATTTTGGTGCGATCGCGCTGGATGCAACGGGTGCGATCGCATGGGGTAAAACCAGTCAAGTCCTGCTTGCTGCCTATCATGATGGCAATCAAATTGGAGA
>NZ_DATNPA010000728.1:0-7513 GCF_036703385.1 Allocoleopsis sp.
AAATTCCCCCATGTCCTCTCACCGTTTCAACCAATGCTTTACTGAGCTTACAAGCTTCAGAACGCGCCCACCCTACCCGGAGCGAAGGCGAGGATATAACGGGAGTCTCCACAGGGGAAAAAGGTAGAAAGTCTTAAAACAGTGACCAACTGTTTACTACTCACTGTTCACTATTAAATTTTGGCCTCTACCTCCTGAATTGGCTGAACGCTAACGGCAGGTTGCTCAGCTCTAATCAGCGCTTGTTGCAACATTGGAGTACGGGTAACAGAATTGTTCGCCAAATCAAACAGAGGATTAGATAGAATCCCTGCCAGAGAGGTGGCAACGACTGTCAGGATTAAACCCACTTGCAAGGGGCGCATCCCAGGAATATTCCACCGAACTTCTGGGTAATTCTTCACAACGTCGGACATTTCTTGTGGCTCTTTTACGACCATCATCTTGATCACGCGGATGTAGTAGTAAATCGAAACCACACTCGCCAGCAAACCAAGTATGACTAAACCATACAGTCCTGCTTGCCAACCAGCCCAAAACAAGTAGATTTTGCCGAAAAATCCAGCGAGAGGCGGAATTCCCCCCAAAGAGAGCAAACAAATGCTCAAGCCCAACGTTAAGAGTGGGTCTTTCTGATACAGACCGGCGTACTCGCTAATCTGGTCAGTTCCCGTGCGCAGGGTGAAGAGAATGACGCAGATAAAACCGCCCAGGTTCATGAATAAATAAATCAGCAGGTAAAAGATCATGCTGGCGTAACCGGCGTCTGTCCCGGCAATGAGACCAATCATGACAAACCCAGCTTGAGCGATGGAAGAATAGGCTAACAGCCGCTTCATGCTGGTTTGAGTCAGGGCGACAACGTTTCCTAAAACCAGGCTCAAAATGGCTAGTGCGGTGAAGACAAAATGCCATTGTTCGGTCACCAAGGGGAAGGCGGTGGTCATCAGACGAATGGCAAGAGCAAAACCTGCGGCTTTGGAACCGACGGAGAGGAAGGCAACCACGGGAGTGGGAGACCCTTCGTAAACGTCGGGTGTCCATTGGTGGAAGGGAACCGCTGAGATTTTAAAGGCAATCCCTGCGATCGCAAACACTAACGCAATTAAAATTCCTAGGGATTGACCGGCTTGTAATGTCGCCACACTTGTGGCGATCGCATTTAAGTTCGTCTCTCCTCCAGACAAACCGTATAACAACGAGACGCCATAGAGAAAGACGGCTGAACTCGATGCCCCAATCAGCAAGTATTTCAACGCCGCCTCATTGGAACGCGGATCACGCTTCATGTAACCTGTCAAGAGGTACGATGAAATACTTAACGTTTCGAGAGAGACAAAAATCGCCACCAACTCATTGGCTCCCGACAGGAACATCGCCCCCAAGGTCGCACTGAGCAAAATGCCGATAAACTCCGCTAAAGACGTGCCAGCTTGCTGCACGTAGCGAATCGACATCAAAATCGTGACCGCCGTTGACAGGGCGATGATGCCGCGAAACGCTATACTCATGGCGTCGCCGTTGAACTCCCCTAAAAAGGCGATGGGGTCGGCAACATCCCATTGGTAGTACAGAGCGACTACGGCAAGAAGAAGACCGCCAATCGCCACATAGGGCAATGTCTGAGCTGCGCTTCTCCCCGAAATCAGGTCAATCAATAAAACCAGCACGAGGGTAACTAGTATAATTCCCTCTGGCAAAATTATCCCAGCATTAAGCTGGGCAGCAATAGTGGCAAAATCCATAGGTTCTATTGGTATTGTCTATGGTTATGTTTGTCTCAACATTAACGTTCTTATCATATCGGTGATTGCCATCGCTTGAGCAGCCAAGTTTGCTCTAGATGGCTGTGTCAGGTGGTACTCGTGTGTTTGAGTAGCCATATCATTGTTAGTATTCTGAAGTTGTTGATTCTGAAGAACAAACTTAGTTTTGTAATGTAACTCTGTGCGAATCGACTCTAATTTTCAGTCTATGCTGAGAACGAGCTGTAAGTTTCTCAACAATTCATCAGATGTGTAGGGCTTTGGCAAGAAAGTTTTAACGCTATTACCTAGAAATTGACCGATTTTATGGTTCGAGACAAGCCCGCTAATGGCTATAATCTTGACTTGTGGGTTAAGTTTTTGTAAGATGCCGATCGTCGTTGGGCCATCTATATTCGGCATCATCATGTCCATCAACACAACACTAATTTTATCCTGATGTTGTGTATACAGAGCGATCGCTTCAATCCCGTCACCAGCTACCAAAACTTGGTAGCCATAGGTTTCTAGTAAGGTTTTAGTAATGTTCCGAATTGAATCTTCGTCATCGACCACAAAAATTAATTCTCCATGCCCCCTGGGTAATTCATCGTGATTGTCTGATGGACAATCAATCTTAGTTGTTGGCGTTGCAGGTAAGTACACTTGAAATTGCGTCCCTTGTCCCACTTTGCTTAATACCTGAACAAAACCACCGTGACTTTTGATAATGCCAATCGCGGTTGAAAGACCCAGTCCTGTGCCTTTGCCCAGTTCTTTGGTTGTAAAAAAGGGCTCAAAAACTCTATCGATTATTTCCTTAGAAATCCCCATCCCTGTATCAGATACAGTAATCACAATGTAAGGGCCAACCTTAGCCTCGATATTCATCTGAGCATAGTGGGCATCAACCCAGAAATTTCTGGCAGAAATCTGGAGGGTACCTCCATCTGGCATAGCGTCACGAGCATTAACGCATAGGTTCATGAGAACCTGGTGTAACTGAGTGAGATCACCAGAGATCATCCAAAGGTTTTGTGTAGGGAGCTCACTACGAATTTTAATGGCTCTGGAAAATGTCTGTTGAACAATTTTCTCAATTTCCTTAATTAAGTAGGCTACTTCTAAGGGAATGTGCTTACCAGCGACTCCTCGTGAAAATAACAGCACTTGTTTGACTAAATCTGCTGCACGTTTCACATTGGTTTCTAGTATCGAAAGCCACTGTTGGCTCTGTTTATCTGGGAGTTTGGATTCCAGAAGTTGAGCTGCCATCATCATGGGTGTCAGCGCATTGTTGAGGTCGTGAGCAATACCGCTAGCTAGGGTTCCAAGACTCTCCATTCGCTGGGTTCGGAGAAACTGTGCTTCGAGTTGTTTTTTCTCTGTAATATCGGTGTTGACCGTAAGAATGGATTTGGGCTGCCCATTTTCATCGCGCACTAATGTCCACCGACTGGCAACGATGATCTCCTTGCCTTCTTTGGTGAATTGATACAACTCACTTTGCCACGAGCCACACTCAGCGAGACTTTTCCAGCTCTGTTCGAGTTGATCTAAGGTTTCCCGTCGATACAGAAGCTCATGAATATCTTTGCCCATCACTTCTGGGGCTTTCCATCCATACAGGCGTTCAGCTCCTTCGTTCCAAAATCGGATTTGCTTGTTCAAATCTTGCACAAGAATTGCATCTGTCGTGATGTCGAGCAGAGCAGCTTGTTCGCGGATTTTCTGTTCGGCAATCTTGCGATCGCTCAGATCGAGGACAAAACCGACCGCACTCTGTTGAGACTCCTCCAGAAGAGCGCCTCCAATCATAATAGGAACACGCGTCCCATCCGAGCGAATGAATTCCTTCTCGTAGGGGGTACAAACTCCAGAAGGGATTAATTCTGTGATCGCCCTTTCATCCAAACCGCGATATTCTAATGGAGTCATTTCGTCCCAGCGCAAATCTCCTTTTAGTAGTTCGACGCGATCGTATCCCACCATTTGTAGAAAGGCGTCGTTAGCATCGGTGATAGTGCCGTTAAGGTCTGTGCAAATAATCCCAATGATATTGGATTCAACCAATCGCCTAAACCGGGCTTCACTTTGCCGCAGTGCTGTAAACGCTTGCTCTCGTTCCTCTTGCGCTCGCTTGCGCTCAGAGATTTCTTGTTGTAATCGTTCATTTTGCTCTGTGAGTCTTTTCGTCAGGTGCCGCAAGCGCAGGTGGATGTTAACGCGGGCTAAAACCTCTTCATGCTCTAGCGGTTTGGTAATGTAATCCACTGCCCCAAGATTCAACCCTTTGACCTTATCGACCTTCTCTGTCAGGGCAGTCATAAAAATTACAGGAATATCTTGAGTGGCTGAATTCGCTTTCAATCGACGACAAGTTTCAAAACCATCTATTCCTGGCATCAGTACGTCCAAGAGAATCAAGCTGGGTGGGGCATATTCCGCCATTTCCATTGCACTTTCCCCATCTTCAGCTACCACAACTTTAAAGTCAGATTCTTCTAATAAATCGAGCAAAACTTCCAGATTTATAGGAGTGTCATCGACGACTAAAATGACAGTTTTTTCTATAGTATTAAAATTCATTAATACCTCTTAATTTTTTATAACTTTCTAACTCATTTCTTTGAAAAACTTTACCGATTTAGCGGAGATTAGCCACAAACAACACCCATTTTATCCTACTCCTCTACTAATACTTGAGCGTGTTTACATTTGGAGATTGAAGGGGTTGGTGAATACTGTACAAGTTCCCCTCTTTGACTTTAGGAATAACATCAGTTTTTTCCTCTGTCTGGGGTATAGACTGATTGTGTAACTGAAAGTAAAATTTCGTAATCGAAAGTAATGTATCACTCCAACATACCCGTCAGATAGGGAGGATTTAAGCATGAAAATTGGGCTGGCGAGTGCTAAAAACGCTGGATTTACACGGAGATTGAATGGCTGTGGAAAACGAAGAGAGTGTCAGCATGTTAAATTAGCAACGCCAGAACTTGTCATCGGTAGAAGCCAATAGCTGATGCCTACCAAGCTCATCCGCTCAAAAGACCAAAATGAGTATCACCATTGTCGGCTACAATCTCATCGAAACCCTTTATGAAGGTGCCACGACCCGTGTTTATCGTGCTTCGAGAGAATCAGAACCAGCCTCGGTAATTATTAAAACTCTTAAAGCTGAGTATCCCACTCTAGAAGAACTTACTCGATTAAGACATGAGTATGAACTACTCCAAGCCCTAGACATCGAAGAAATCGTTAAACCTATAGCTTTAGAGAGCTATCAAAACGGTCTGGCGTTAATTTTGCCAGACTTTGGCGGAGAAACGCTGAAAAACTTTATCACTAGTCAAAAGTTCGAGCTAAGTCAGTTTTTGCATATTGCTATTCAATTAGCTTCAACGCTAGCCCAGCTCCATCAAAACAATATTATTCATAAAGATATTAAACCTCACAATATTCTGATAAATCTCAAAATAGTTAAAGTTACAATTATAGATTTTAGTATTTCATCACACCTGTCGAAAGAAAACCAAAGCATCAGTAATCCCAATTTGCTCGAAGGTACCCTTCCTTATATGTCGCCTGAGCAAACTGGGAGGATGAACCGCTCAATTGACTACCGCACTGACTTTTATTCCTTAGGCGTTACCTTTTATGAAATGTTGACGGGACAGCTACCCTTTCAAGCAACTGACTCCCTAGAATTAGTTCACTGTCATATTGCTAAAACACCAGTATCACCCCACATTATAAATTCAGAAATTCCAGAGGCGGTGTCTGACATTGTGATGAAATTACTTGCCAAGACAGCAGAAGACCGATATCAAAGTGCGCTAGGAATTAAAGCTGACTTGGAAATTTGTTTAAAGATGCTGCAAACATCTGGCAAGATTTCTCGTTTTAAGGTGGGAGAGTTGGATTTATTTAGTCAATTCTTGATTCCGCAAAAGCTGTATGGGCGCGAACAGGAAGTTAGTCTGTTGATGGATGCCTTTGAGCGAATCAGTAACCCCCCTCAACCTCCCCTTGGTAGGCAGGGGAAAGGAGGGGTCGAGATGATGCTTATTTCCGGCTACTCCGGAATTGGTAAATCTTCTTTAGTGAATGAAATTCACAAACCAATTGTCGCAGCGCGGGGCTACTTCATTTCCGGTAAATTTGACCAATTTCAACGTAATATTCCTTACTCGGCTCTCATCAATGCTTTTCAATCATTAGTGAAGCAACTACTAACTGAAAGTGAATCAAAACTCGCCCAATGGAAAGAAAAGCTTTTAGTTGTCCTTGCTACAAATGCACAAGTCATTATTGATGTAGTTCCGGAAGTAGAACTCATTATTGGTAAGCAGCCAGCTGCTCCAGAACTAGCGCCAACCGAAGCACAAAACCGTTTTAATTTAGTATTTCAGAACTTCATCCGCGTATTCTGCTCCCAAAAGCATCCTTTAGTTATCTTTTTAGATGATTTGCAGTGGGCTGATTCTGCCACACTGAAATTATTAGAAGTGATAATGACAGATGCAGAAACGGGTTATTTATTGTTTATCGGAGCGTATCGAGATAACGAAGTTAATCGGACGCATCCCTTAATGATTACTCTTGATTCGCTTCGTTCCCAAGGTGTCATTATTAATAACATCACCTTAGCTCCCTTAGCACTTGACCATATTAGGAACCTAATTGCTGACACACTACACAGTGATACCATTGCCGTCAAACCCTTAGCCGAACTAATCATCAGGAAAACTTCGGGCAATCCTTTCTTTGTTAATCAATTTCTCAAAACTCTGTATCAGGAAAACCTGTTAACGTTTACCCCCCCATCCCAAGACAGCCAAGCTTTTTGGCAATGGGATATCTCAAACATTGAAGCGATGGGTATTACTGGTAATGTTGTGGAGTTGATGATTCGGAAGTTGCGAAAACTGCCTGACTCTACACAGCAGGTTTTGCAGTTGGCGGCTTGTGTTGGCAACACGTTTGACTTACAAACTCTCTCGATTATCTACAAGCGATCGGCAGTAGTAGCGTATCGCCATCTTTGGGGAGCAATTCAGGAAGGCTTAATATTACCTATTTCTGGCTTGAAAATCATACCAGAAGACATCATCGATACACATCTAGTTAGTTCGGAATTTAAGTTTCTCCATGACCGCGTGCAACAAGCTGCTTATGCATTGATTGATGAGAGTTATAAGCAAGTGACTCACTTGCAAATTGGTCGTTTACTCTGGCAAAAAACTGCGTCAGAGGCACTGCTAGAAAAGATATTTGAAATCGTCGATCATCTAAACTTGGGAATTGAACTAATTAGCGATGAATCGGAACGAACTGAAATCGCCAAACTTAACTTAATGGCTGGACAGAAAGCCAAAGCAGCAGCGGCTCATGCAGCGGCTACCGAATATTTACAAGTGGGTTTAAGACTGTTGAAAGAACATAGCTGGAACCATCAGTATGAACAGACCTTGGCACTGCATGAAGAAGCCGCAGAGGTAGCGTTCTTAAGCGGTAATTTTGACTTGATGCAGAACTTTATTGGGGTCGTGCAAAACCGCGCCACTTCGCTACTGGATAAAGTAAAGGTATACGAAGTGCAGATTCAAGCCTATGTGGGTCAAAGTAAGCTGCTAGAAGCAATTAATACGGCACTACAAATCTTAAAGCTTTTGGGTGTGGAGTTTCCCGAAAAACCGAATCCGTCAGATATAGAGCAGGGACTGGAGGAAACTGCCTCAATTTTGAGAGGAAAGGAACCCTCG
>NZ_DATNPA010000729.1:0-19385 GCF_036703385.1 Allocoleopsis sp.
AAGAAACGTGATGCTACTGGCAAACATCCAGTTTGGTGATGTCTCTATACAACTCATCACCTTTTTCTTGGCTATTTATGCAAGCGGTGTAGTTAAAGGGAGCGATCGCATGGAGTGCAGCACCATCATGCGATCGCTCCACAGGGGAAGCTTAGCTATAGAGATAGGACTCTCTCGCGCTACTATCACCAGCTTTTTTACAGGCAAGCGCGTTGATTATTTAAACTTTGTTGAAATCAGTGAGAAGTTGGGGCTGGACTGGCAAGCGATCGCCTATATAGCGTTTCTCAGATGCGTGAAGTACAGAGCGAATAATCTCACCCCCAGCTCCAGACTTCGTCTCGCTTGCTCGCTGACGCTGCGCTCGCTGAGGCTAACGCTATCACTCTCATCTCCGGTTCCCTACTAGGGTTGTGGGAGAAAGAATCAAAGCCTCTCTCCTACAAGGAGAGAGGTTTGAGTGTACCGCATCCAACCAAGAACCGCTATATCAAATTCTCCGAATAGCATCTAAGTAGTATTGGCAAGCACTTTGCTCCAAGCAAACAAAGATTACCTTCTCAACTGAACTATTGCTCATCATAAAACCACTGACTTCACGCACTGCAATTTGAGAGGCGAGTTCAATGGGGAAACCAAATGCTCCTGTGCTAATCGATGGAAACGCAACGGTTCGGAGAGAGTATTGCTCTGCCAAAGCTAAGCTGTTATGGTAACACCTGGCTAACATCTTACCCTCGCCATGATTACCTCCCTGCCAGACTGGCCCGACTGTATGAATGACAAACCGTGCTGGTAGGTTGTAACCATTCGTAATCTTAGCTTCTCCCGTAGAAATGCCGTTGAGTTGGCGACAGGCTTCCTTGAGTTCAGTTCCAGCGATCGCATGAATGGCTGCATCGACATCACCATTGCCTGAAAAAGACTCATCTGTAGGATTAACGATTGCATCCACTTTTTGCTGAGTGATGTCACCTTCGATCACCTCAATTCGATTGTGAATGTTTTGAGGATGGCGCTGACGATGCCGCTCACTGGAACTGCGATGACGGTAGTAGCTTTGCGAAGTACTCGTTTTGCTGAACTTCGTATACTGTCGTGAATCAAGCTCAGCCTCTAACTGAGCCAAATCAGCTGCCTCTTGCTGCATTTGAGGTGAATTAGAAGTCCTCAAAACTAACTCTCTGGTTTCTTGCAGGAATCTCCTGGCTGCTTCATAGTCTCCCCGTTCCACCAGTCGTACAGCATCTTTTTTCGCTCGTGCTGCCATCATTAAGACAACCTGTTCTTGTACTTCCTGATTGGCGGAAAATTCTTGCAGTTGAGCTGAACTAACCACGGGTAATTGTAAAGCAACCCGAAGTTTTTGTCGCTCTGAGAGTTGAGGGTCATTCCAGGCTAACCGGAAATAGCACAAATCTGCTGTCTGCGTCATGGGTGGAACTCGCAGCCGGACAACTACTTCAATTGGGTTACCAATGACTAAATTAGTGAGTTGATAACGACCCTTACGATTCACCTCTAGCTCATTGAGCACTTCCATGAGTTCGACCCCCCCTTGCGGCTCAATTCCCAGACTGACTGTAGTACCAACAGTTGCCATCAACCCTTGCAGTTCAGTTTGGAAAATATCTGGGAGTTGTTGCGGCGATTCGATGTAGTAGTAGTTTCCATCACCACTATTTGCCATTGCTTCGAGCAGCTTTTCATCGTAATCATTACCCACACCCATTGTGGTTGTGCTGATGCCACGTTGTGCTAACTTGTGTACATCAGTTGCGATCGCATCTGGATTCGTCTCGCCCACATTAGCGAGTCCATCTGATAGCAGAATCACCCGGTTCAGGTGTTCGGAGTTGAGATGTTGAGCAACTACGCTTCCTCCTTCTGTCCAACCCGCATGAAGCGCAGTCATGTTTCTAGAATGAATACCCTGGATTTTCCGAATAATGCTAGCTTTATCAACTGCCAAGGTGCTGGGTACCAGGGTTTCTATCTGATCGTCATAGATGGTGACACTTACACGGTCAGTGGGTAGCAGTTGCTGTACGGCATAGCAAGCCGCTTGACGGGCATATTCAATTTTCTGCCCGTGCATTGAACCAGAGCGATCGATAACAAAACCAATATTGAGTGTCGGTCTTTTTAGTTCTACTTCAACTGTTGGCGGGATAATTCTGACTAAGACATCCAGTGTCGTAGGAGAATCTGAACTAACGGCAGCTTTTAAGGGAATTAAGTTAATCGCTGGTACTTTCATTTTTTATTACTCCTTCTAACAATGACTCGTGTATTGATGACTTGGATGTGAACGAATGGAAGATAACAGCCAAGGAAATATAGTTCTGGCTAATAAGAAGGTATGCAAGATTTCAGTCGGTATACTTTTAAGGACAGGAGGAGGCCTTGATAGAAGAGAAAGTCTAGCGACTTCCTCCAGGTGGTGAAGGTCTTGGTGAGAGCGGCTCTTGTTTTTCACTGACTGAAACACTCTTTTGTCTAGCGAAGGGAAAAATCTTAGCGTTTCCTTTGCGATCGCTCCCTTTTTCTGAAGCATGACTCAATTGACTCTCGATCTGAATTCTTGTTGAAATCTCAATTGAACTAATTTCTTGAGCCTGTGTAATGGGCTGGAACAAGTTTGCCGCTAAAATAATTGGCATCAAGGCTGTAAAATAATTAAGTTTCATAAGTAGCTCCTTTGGCCTTAATCAACGGGTAGCGTCAAAATCTTTGAGAGATTTGAGTTAGTAAATTCAGGTTATTTGGGGGATCGTCCCTTAAGCGACGTGCCTGCTAAGGAGGCTGAAGGACTCTTAAAGTTGGAGGTAAGTGCTTAGGGGAACAGAGCAAACTTAGGGGATTCCCTGAACTTCCCTGAGAAAAGTGGGTCGGCATTGATGTTGGGTTAAGTTGATGGGGGCAGACTGTAGAAGCTGTTGCTGTTGTGCTTGGGCAGCTAGCTGTCTATAAACTCATCAAACTCGACGGCTGCTTGAGATTCGGCTTGAGAAATACTTGTGATTGCTTGACTTATGCCTGACTTGCGCTAGAGAGGAAAGAAAGTCAGCATGAAAAGAGAAAATTTCTGCTAAAAAAGACCATGTCTCGGTCAATCAGAGTTGCCCCAGAGCATATACAACAGGTCAATATGGCTCTAAGGCGTCATGGCTTTCCCAGTCGAAAGGCTCTATATGAGGAGCTAGGAATTTCTCGCTCGACTACCGACAAATTTTTCACTGGGAGAGCTGTTGACTACAGTTACTTTATCGAAATTAGTGAGAGATTGGGGTTGGACTGGCACGCGATCGCATATATAGAAGACGAGCCACTCATCCAAGTAAAATCTCCCTCACCCACTGACACGCCTCCAACACAGAAGGCTATAGGGACTAATTGGCGGCAAGTTTGCCAGGACATGCTGTCACATCAAAACCAACGGCGACTGACAACGAATCCCCTAACGGCTGGGGATGGAGTTGCCTTTGAGTTGGATGAGATTTATGTCCCCTTGGGACTGATGGAGCGAAAACAGCGCGAGCGACGCATTGGTGATGTCTCCCCAGAACAGGGTTCGCGCTTATATGAGACAGAAGCGATCGATGAAATTGTTCAAACGTTTCAGCAAGATGAGTTTTTTAAGCAAGTGCTGCGTCCGGGGCGAAGCCGAAGAATTGCGATCGTTGGGGAACCAGGGGCAGGGAAAACCACGCTGTTGCAGAAGATAGCGGCATGGATACTGGATAACACGTCTGATTTGCCGATTTGGATTTCTTTGGCAGATTTGCAGGGGAAAAGTCTGGAGCAGTATTTACTAGAGGATTGGCTCAAAGCCGCTACCCGGAAAGTGCGTGTCACCGAGGCAATGCAGGATGCGTTGGGGGAATTATTCAACAGTAAACGGGTGTGGCTACTGTTGGATGCGGTGGATGAAATGAGTATCGGGGCATATGGTAATGCGCCCTTACAGTGGATGGCGAATCAGATTACAGGTTGGGTAGGTGACGCCAGAGTAGCGCTGACTTGTCGGCTCAATGTTTGGGATGCAGGGAAAAATGCTCTGGAAGCGTTTGAGACTTATCGCAATTTGGACTTTAGCTATGGAGATGCTCAAACTCCCGATCAGGTAGGACAGGTTATCAAGCGTTGGTTCAAAAGTAAGCCTCAATTAGCTGAGCAATTACGGACTGAGTTAGCTCAGCCAGGACGAGAGCGCATCAAGGATGCGGTCAAAAATCCTCTGAGATTGGCGCTGTTGTGTCGCACTTGGGCGCTAGGGCAAGGAGGGTTACCGAATACGAAAGCGGGCCTTTATCAGCAGTTTACCGAAGCGCTATATGAGTGGAAACAAGAGCGATTTCCTACAAGTTCAACACAGCGTCGGCAGTTGAATAGGGGGCTGGGTGAACTGGCGAAAAGAGCAATTTCTGAAGAAAAAACCAAGTTCCGTCTGCGACATCGCCTTGTTTGTGAGGTACTGGGCGAACCTGATACAGAATTGTTTCAGTTAGCACTTCAGTTGGGTTGGCTCAATCAAGTAGGAGTAGCAGCAGAAGTTGAAAACCGAGGTGAAAAGGTTTATGCCTTCTACCATCCTACATTCCAGGAATATTTTGCAGCGCAAGCCATTAATGATTGGCACTATTTTCTGAACCACATTCCCCACAATCCAGCACAAGGTACTTATCGTATTTTTGAGCCTTCTTGGAAAGAGGTGATTTTGCTGTGGTTGGGACGGAAGGATGTTCCAAAAGAACACAAGGAAGAATTTATCACGGTATTGGTGGAGTTTAAGGATGGATGTGGAGAAGGCTTTTTTGACGGGTATCGATACAGGGGATTTTATGAATATAGAGCCTACTTTCTAGCTGCATCGGGAATTGCTGAGTTTTCCGGCTATAGCCAGAGTGATGGGATTGTGGATCAACTCGTCACGTGGGGGATTGGGGATTTCAACCCAGCTAGAGCTGCATTACAACAGACGGAACGTCGTAGGGCAATTGCGGCATTAGTGCAACTGCTTAGGTCAACGGAGGATGAAACTACCCGTAGGTACGTGGCATTTTTCTTAAGGAAAATTGGCATAGGTAATCCTGAAGCGATTGCAGCATTAGTGCAACTGCTTCAATCAACGGAGGATGAAACTACTCGTAGACTTACGATTGACAGTTTGGGGGAGATTGGCTCTGATAGCCCAGAAGTAATCAATGCATTAGTACGAGTGCTTGAATCAACCAAGAATGAATACATTTGCCAGCAAGCCGTTTATAACTTAGGAAAAGTTGGTATAGGTAATGAAACAGCACTCACAGCATTAGAGCAATTTGTTAAGTCTACTGAGGATGAGAATACCCGTAGGCTAGCAGTGTATAACTTATGGAAAATTGCCAATGGTAATTTAACAACAATCACATCGTTGGTGCAACTTATTAAGTCTATTGAGGATGAATACGCCTATTGGCAACGAGGTGCTGCTGATAGGTCTAGAGATGATGGCGCAGGCAATCCTCAAGCAATTACTACATTAGTGCAAATGCTTGAGTCAACGAAGGATGAAGAAATTCATTTACTAGTGGCAACTAGCTTAGGGGAAATTGGTAGAGACAATGAAGCAGCAGCTATGGCATTAGTGCAACTGCTTAGATCAACTAAGAATGAATCCATTCGTAGGCAAGCCGCCTCGAGCTTAAGGAAAATTGCTACAGGTAATTCTGAAGCAATTGCAGCATTAGTACAACTGCTTAAATTAACTAAGGATGAATCCACCCGTAGGCGAGCAGTTGTTAGCTTGGGGGAGATTGGCTTGAGTAGCTTAGAAGCAATCAACGCGTTAGTGCAAATGCTTGAGTCAACCAAGAATGAATACACTCGTCAGCAAGTGGTTTATAGCTTAGGGAAAATTGGTTTGAGTAGCCCAGAAGCAATCAAGGCATTAGTGCAAATACTTGAGTCATCGGAGGATAAATATACCCTTTGGCAAGCAGCTTATAGCTTAGGAAAAATTGATCCGGGCAATTCAGAAGCCGTTAAGGTGTTACTCCAATTGTTGGAGTCAACTCAGAACAGATCCATCCGTAGGCAAGCGGCTGATAGTTTGAATAAAATCTTGCGAGACGATCAGTTACCAGGAGTGATCGCAGCCTTGAAAAACTACTTATCAGCTGAAACCTACGCTCAGAACTTTCAGCAATTCCGTGAGTGCTACGAAGTCATATGGCACTGTTCTCATCATATGAGCTACCCAGCCTTTTACCAGGCTTGGCACACTCAATCCATGCTCACCCATATAGAACCCTCCCGTTGAGCAAATCCTGGGGTTTCTCGTTTGGATGGCGCAGTCGGGCTGAGCGGTACTTGAGAATGGAATATGCGAAAGGGGCACGACATATCTTGCCCCTATAAGGTTATATACGCATTTAGAGAAACGCTATATTCAGCAGCGAGATAGGCTGAAACCGACTTGGCTTACATCAGTTTTGAATGAATGCGATCGCCTCTGCCCTGCACATAGCGGAATCACTCCAGTTCATGAACCTGAATTCATCACACTGACAAGCTTCACCCTAGCAGGTGAACGCCCCATTGCTTTCAACCAGCGATAATTAGAACTCAGAATTTCTCTAAACGTTCCATAAACCTTATACTCAACGCCAAATTCTTGGCAAACCTCTTGCACAATTTTCGCTAATTTGGGGTAGTGAATATGACAAACTTTTGGAAATAGGTGATGAACGGCTTGATAGTTGAGTCCTCCAACATACCAGTTTATGAATTTGTTTTTGGGAGCAAAATCTACCGTTGTCTTTAGTTGATGAATCGCCCATTCATCTTCTATCTCGATTACCTCTCCCTTGGCTGTTACAAAATCGGCTGAATCCAACACATGAGCCAACATAAAGACAATGTTGATAATCACCCCATACGTCATAAAGGTAACAAGCACTCCCAAAAGTACCTGCAATGGGGTATATCCAACAGCTAATGGGACACCAATCACATAGGCAAGCCAAATCACTTTAAATCCCAAAAGCGTTATCTTCTCTGAAGGCTTGAGACGTGGGATGCTATACCCGTGATATTTGCCCTTTCTTAAAATTAAATCCACATCACAGTAAGACCAATACAAAGGGACAAAACAATAGAGCAACCAAATGTAAATATGTTGATAACGGTGATACCATTGGTGTTCTTGAGTTGGATACATTCTCACCCAGCCATCACCATCTATTTCAACATCATGCCCTGGGATATTTGTATAAGTATGATGCAATACGTTATGACGATATCTCCATAAATAGCTGGAAATTCCCAGAAAATCATAAGTCAAACCCAAGACCCCATTAACATATTTGTTATTGGAATAGCCTCCATGAATGGCATCATGCCCAATATTAAATACAAACCCTGCCATACCAAAAGCGAGAATTATACAGCCCAATAGTCTCATCCAGCCGGATAAGGGGCCAAAAACTATTAATATCCAAGCCGAAATAATCCAGCCAAACAAAATAGCTGTTTTGAGATACATGGATGGATTATCTCTAGGGGAAATATTTTCAGATTTAAAATAATCCTTAACTCTTCGATTTAGTTCTTTTCTAAACCCAATTTCTTTGGCAAAAGTAATCTTGGCGTGTTCCATACTATCCGATAAACACAAAGACCTGTAGTATAACCTGTCTACAATGCCACATCTAGATAGCTATGTGCTAAAAATCACATGAAAGAGCGGTGTCATCCCGCATGGTTGACCTATCCGTAAAGATTTCATCGGAATTTCTTATACCCCAGCTCCCGGAGGCCAAGTGGAGACGACAAAGATAATCACCGCCGCGATCGCTAACAACCCCTCAATTAAATTCCCAATCAGCGAACCCACCACGACCCCTAAACCCGCCTTAACCGACTGGTTCGTTCTTTCCCCTACAGGCAACTCCCGCCGATAGATAAACTCTCCGATGATGGCTCCCAACAGAGGGCCAATCAGAATACCCAGCAGTGGGCCACCAAACAGCCAAGCTGGGAGGAGACCGAAAAACCCTAACGCTAATCCGACAAAGGCACCAATTTGCCCCCACTTACTAGCACCTGCTTGTCTGGCACCCCAGTAGGTCGCTAAAAATTCAACGCCAGCACTCAGTATCAAAATCAAAAATATCGCTATCAAGGGTAGCCAGTTAACATGAGCAACGCCCTGGCTCACCTGGACGACCGTCCAAACTAAAATTGCACCTAAAATCAAGCTAGGGCCAGGAATGCCGGGAACCACAGCCCCGACAATACCCACTAGCATCACGGCAATCAGTATCCAGTAAAGAATGGTTATTAGCATTTAAATCTCAGCAGTGGCGACATCATCTGCTACTCGCGTCAGAGTATAAGCCAGTTTGTCCGCAATCCCCTCGATCCAATTTTCATCTTGTTTAGTGTAACTACGGGGGGCATTGGCTCCTAAAATCAGCGCCCCCCGATCGCCAATCGGTTGGCAGATGAGCCCTTGAGTATTTTCTGGCAGGTAGTCAAATTCAATTCGCCCTGGATATAGCTTGAGGTTAACCAGGTAAACGGGCTTTTGTTTTTCCAGTACCCGTGTCAAAATAGCTCCCGGTTTAACTTGTGGGTTAACGCCTAAAATTCCTCGGCGCAACAGGACTTTGCCTTCATAAAAAACCACCAGCGATCGCGTCACTGTATTCGTCAGTAATAGATGCGACGCCCATGCTAGTTCAGTTTTCACCTGTTCGGGTAACTCTGGTGCTAGTTCAAATCCCTCCTCTCCAATCAGGTCAACCGCTTCCGGCGATCGCGGCTGTACCTGTTGCCACAGTAAACCAGTCAAAATCAACACTGCGCTTAAAATCACGCCTAGAGCATCTGAGCGTGCCTGAGCCTCCGTCAGTTGGGGCGTAAGCAAACGGTTAGTCAGCAGCAAGATACCTGCTAACCCCCCAACGACGAAGGGTAGCTGCCGCAGCATATAATTTTGATCGGGTTGACGCATACTCAATTTAGTAAAAATGCAAGAGTAAAAATTAAAAAAGGAAGCTCCCTCAGTGAGTTTTTAATTTTTAATCTTGTCTCAATTACTCCTCCCCTGATTCAGTAATCCGCCTGAAAAAATAACCCGTCGTTCGTGCCGTCAGAATCAGCTCAGGATTAGTGGGATCATCTTCTAACTTGGCTCGTAGCCGTGAGATATGAACATCTACCACACGGGTATCGACGTGACGTTCCGGTGTGTAACCCCAGACTTCCTGCAAAATCTCCGATCGCGAGAAGGGTTCTCCAGAGCGACTCACTAATAGTTCCAAGAGACTGAACTCCATACCCGTGAGCCGAATGCGCTCATTTCCCTTATAAACCTGCCGCTTGTTCGTGTCGATTTTGATACTGCTGACCTGGATGACGCCAGAACTGGGAATTCCGGAAGCCCCAACTTTGTCAACCCGTCGTAATACAGAGCGTATCCGGGCTTCCAACTCTTTGGGGGAAAAAGGCTTGACAACATAGTCATCTGCCCCTAATTCTAGACCTGTAATTCGGTCGGCAACATCGCCCAAGGCTGTGAGCATAATGACAGGCACACCGGACGCCTTTCGTAATTCCTGACAAACGCCGTAACCATCGAGCTTCGGCATCATTACGTCCAACACGACCAGGTCAGGGTCAGTCCTGCGAAAGGTTTCCAGAGCTTCTTCCCCATCAGCCGCCGTGACGACTTCATAGCCAATCATGGAAAGACGAGTTTCCAAAATACGGCGGATACTGGCTTCATCATCGACAACCAAGATTTTTTCTGTATGACTTTCCAAGTGATTCAATTCTCCTAAATGAGGGCTGGTGAATGGTTCCGTTCTAATTACTCTTCCCCTGGTTCAATAATCCGTTGAAACAAATAACCCGTTCCTCGTGCTGTCAAAATCAGCTCAGGATTGCTGGGATCATCTTCTAACTTGGCTCGTAGCCGTGAGATGTGGACATCTACCACACGGGTATCGACGTGGCGTTCCGGTGTGTAACCCCAGACTTCCTGCAAAATCTCCGATCGCGAGAAGGGCTCCCCAGAGCGGCTTACTAATAGTTCCAGGAGACTGAACTCCATGCCCGTGAGTCGAATGCGCTCATCTCCCTTATAAACCTGCCGCTTGTTGGTATCGATTTTGATACTGCTGACATGGATGACGCCAGAACTGGGAATGCCAGAACCACCTACCTTGTCAACCCGTCGTAATACAGACCGGATGCGGGCTTCCAACTCTTTTGGGGAAAAGGGCTTGACAACATAGTCATCTGCTCCTAATTCTAGACCTGTAATTCGGTCGGCAACATCCCCTAATGCCGTTAGCATAATGATGGGGACATCGGATTCCTTTCGCAATTCCTGACAGACCCCGTAACCATCGAGCTTCGGCATCATCACATCCAACACGACCAGGTCAGGGTCAGCGTTACGAAAGGTTTCCAGAGCTTCTTCTCCATCGGCTGCCGTGACAACATCGTAGCCAATCATGGAAAGACGAGTTTCCAAGATGCGGCGGATACTGGCTTCATCATCGACAACCAGGATTTTTTCCTTATGATTTTCCAATTGACTCAGTACTCCCAAAAGATGCTCGGCGAATTGTTAATTTATTGAGTAGCTTATCTCTAAGATATAACGCTATAAGAAGGTTTTTTAAGAGTTGAATACTCTATCCTTTGGCGGTTTGCTGCTTATCTTACCTATTTCTTTAATTATTAAGATTTCCTTAATAATCCTTAACACTTCTTTAGCTCAGGATGGCAAAGACTAAATCTGTATATATATGTAACCAATGTGGAGAAAACTTCTCACAATGGTTTGGCAAATGTTCAGCCTGCGGCACCTACAATTCTCTGGAAGAAGAGGTGTTAACATCATCAACCCCTCTCAATATTAATCGGGGTGGTTGGCAATCAAATACCCGCTCTGAGCGCAAGTCAGCTAGTAAAGGTCCAGCGCAACCGAGATCGTCGCTCAAGTTCTCGGAAATTTCTAACAATGTCCAGATGCGGTTTGCGTCCGGCTACACTGAACTAGACCGGGTACTGGGGGGAGGGATTGTTCCGGGCTCGTTGGTGTTGATTGGTGGCGATCCGGGGATTGGGAAATCGACGCTACTGCTGCAAGTAGCGAATCAGCTAGCCCAGAATCATCGTATCCTTTATGTTTGTGCAGAAGAATCGGGACAACAGGTAAAACTACGAGCATCTCGCCTGGGCGTTGGAGCTCAACCCGTAGAGGAGGAGATACCGAACGGCGCAGCGAAAAAGCGAGGTAAGTCCTCACAGAACGGACACAAAGATTCTGTGGGTTCAGAAAGCCCAGCAACTCCAGGAACACCATCCCAACCCCAGGCGGATGCCAACCTCTACGTGCTCCCAGAAACCGATTTGGAAGAAGTACTGCGGGAGTTAGAGTCCCTCAAGCCGCAGGTTGCTGTGATTGATAGTATTCAGACGCTGTACTTTGCCGCGTTGACTTCTGCACCCGGTTCCGTAGCACAGGTGAGGGAATGTACGTCAGCACTGATGCAGGTGGCGAAACGGGAGAATATTACGTTGCTGATTGTGGGGCATGTTACTAAGGAAGGTGCGATCGCAGGCCCAAGGGTATTAGAACACTTAGTCGATACGGTACTGTATTTTGAAGGCGATCGCTTTGCCTCTCATCGCCTCCTGCGTTCTGTAAAAAACCGCTTTGGTGCCACCCACGAAATTGGCATTTTTGAAATGGTGGATAAAGGCTTGCAGGAAGTCCTGAATCCCTCTGAACTGTTTTTAGGCAACCGAGATGAAAGTAGTCCCGGCACAGCTACCGTTGTGGCTTGTGAAGGCACCCGTCCACTCGTGGTAGAGTTGCAGGCGCTAGTGAGTCCGGCTAGTTATGGTTCACCTCGTCGCTCAACCACAGGTGTAGACTATAACCGATTGCAACAAATTCTCGCGGTTTTGGAAAAGCGGGTGGGGATTCCCCTATCGAAGTTAGATGCCTACGTTGCCACATCGGGCGGGTTGGGCGTTGAGGAACCGGCGGCTGATTTGGGGGTGGCGATCGCAGTTGTTGCCAGTTTTCGCGATCGCATTGTCGATCCCCGCACAGTTATGATCGGTGAAGTGGGCTTAGGTGGACAGGTGCGACTGGTTTCTCAAATGGAACTCCGCCTCAAAGAAGCCGCCAAGTTAGGCTTCAAGCGAGCAATTATTCCCAAAGGGCAAACCTTACCGGATATGGGTTTAGAAATCATCCCGGTAGGTAGAGTGCTCGATGCGATTATTGCTGCCTTGCCTGGAGGTTTGCGCCAGAATTTGGATGATGACGGTGATGAGGAGATGTTAGAGGGTTGAAGGTTGGAAGGTTAAAGGTTTGAAGGTTGATACTACTCTTTGTAACCTGCTAACTTTCAATCTGCTAACTTTCAACCCATCAATCCGCATTCAAAAATTCCAAATATGAACCACTCAATTCTTTAACTGATAGCTCATAAAATCGCTTCCCATGTTCCGGCGTTGCCAAAGATGGGTTAGAACCCATACGTCCATCGGGATAGCGCCGTCGAAAGTCTACTGCACCGTAGATCGTGTGTCCGCAAGCAACAGAGGCGAGCAAGGGGGTGTGCTTGATAGCCTCAGGATAAATATACTGAGTCACGGCAATTTCGCTAGGCGTGGCATGGGAGCCTTCTTGGTTACCGTACAATTCTTTCGCTAACTTATAGACAGAAGCACAGGTGAACCAGTTGGCAACGTGGCACTGTACCCGCTCGGCATTGGGAATATTCAAGTCTGTTAAGTGAGCATAACTCTCCGCGAAAGCCGCCTTCAAGGTGGCAATATTACCACCGTGACCATTAATAAAGAAAAATTTAGTAAACCCCGCTCTGGTCAAGCTAGTGAGATAATCTCGAACGAGCTGAATTAACGTACTGGGTTGCAAGCTAATCGTGCCAGGAAATCCCGTATGATGCAGTGCCATCCCTACGTTAATGGTTGGGCCAACTAAGGCGTTAGTGGCTTCGCCAACACCCTTGGCGATCGCTTCTGCACAAATCGCATCGGTGCCTATTAGTCCCGTGGGTCCATGTTGCTCTGTTGAACCAACGGGCAAAATAATGCCTGAAGACTGCTCTAGGTAAGCCTCAACCTCTGTCCAAGTACACAAATGTAGCAGCATTGTCATTTAGTCTCGCGTCGATAATCTTTAGGCTCTGTATGCTCAGTAGACGATGGCAGGACTTGTCGCGAATCAGGCCGGCCTAAACCCAGAAACATAGGCTATGCCATTATGCGACGAGTAACGCTTGCAATGCACTTATAGCTCCAACCCGGAGCGGAATTGGAGACTTATAAGATTGAAGCTGAAGTCAATACTGTTCGGTTAACCTCTCCCCCATACCCCTCTCTAGGAAAAAAGGGAGGAAAGACTCCCCCTTCCTCTTCTGGCAAAGCCGGAGCTTTGGTGAAGAGGCGGGGGGTTAAGTCTGCCTAATCCGAACAGTCTTGAAGCTGAAGTAGATAACCCTGATGCGTGCAACCTATAAAACAGCTGAAGCGAGAGGGCTATATAGCTCAGCTCCCTGCGTTCATACTGTCAACCCCTTTATCTGTCATACTAAACGTATGACTTGTATTACACTTTGTGCATATTATTGCAATAAGTTGGCATCAGCAACAAACTCAAGCAAAACTTATTAAGTCTTAAAACACTAGGGATTACAGGTTTGTGTAAAGCTGTACTAAGAAGAGGTACACTCCTTAACCTTTCTTTTTCTCTCTTTGAAGGAAGAGTTTTAGTGTATACCTAGGCTTAGAACTTCAAAATACTCGGTTACTTAGTTTATGCTTTCTCTCGATCTACCGCAGAGTCCTACCCGTCCAGAGCTGGCTCAAGCGACGCGAATTCTGGTTGTGGAAGACGAAGATTTAATTCGGGAAATGCTTGTTCTCGCTTTAGAAGAAGAAGGCTATGAGGTTAACACAGCTGTTGATGGGCGGACAGCACTAGCACTCTTTCAAGATTCAGAGCCAACCGACAGGGAGTTCCAATTTGACTTATTGATATTGGATCTGATGCTGCCCCAAATCAATGGGTTAGATCTGTGTCGCTTGTTACGTTATCACGGTAACTTTGTCCCGATCTTGATTCTCAGCGCAAAAGCCAGTGAAACAGACCGGGTTTTGGGGTTAGAAGTCGGAGCAGATGACTACCTCACCAAGCCCTTCAGTATGCGGGAGCTGATCGCTCGTTGTCGTGCCTTACTCCGTCGTCAACGCTTGAGCGCTCTGCCCCAGACACCCATGCTACAAATGCGGGATGTCGCGCTCTATCCTCAAGAGTGCCGCGTAACGGTTCGGGGCAAAGAAGTGAACTTATCACCGAAGGAATTCCGGCTTTTAGAGTTATTCATGAGTTATCCTCGCCGGGTTTGGTCACGCGAACAGTTAATTGATCAGGTGTGGGGGCCGGATTTTCTGGGGGACACAAAAACAGTGGATGTTCATATTCGCTGGCTGCGGGAGAAATTAGAACAAGACCCCAGCCAGCCAGAATATCTGATTACGGTGCGTGGTTTCGGCTACCGATTCGGTTGAAGGTTGAACGTTAAAGGTTAGAAGGTTGAACGTTTCAAGATTGAAGGTTGGCTGCGATCGCACACAGTTATAGAGTTCGATCCATTAAAAGTGGAATGTGTGATAGTAGGGGTGAAACGTTACAATATTTGAACTTTCAACCTGCAAACCTTCAACCTTGCAACCGATAAACGATGACCCTACTCGCATTTTTACTGGGTCTGGCTCTGGGAATAGGGTTTTGGCTTTGGCAGAGGCAACGGCTCCAACGGCAACTCAAGCAAATGTTGGGTGTCTTACAGACGGATGCCTCTAGTACAGCTATGTCAGTCGTTTCTCGCTTGCGGCAGGAAATTGCACAAGCAAATGAGCATCGCTCACAGCTGGAAGAAAGACTGCAAACGTGGCGGCGACTGCTAGAGGTAGCTCCACTAGGATATTTGCAGGTGGATGAAGAGAATCGGTTGCTTTGCTGCAACGATCAGGCACGTCATTTATTGCAAATTGATCGATGGGAACCCAGACAGCTACGCTTACTGCTGGAACTGGTGCGTTCCTACGAACTCGATCAGCTCATTGAACAAACTCGTCACCAGCAAAAACCGACTATCCAGGAATGGGTGTTTCACCCCCCTTGTTTAGATGGGGAAGCAATGGGAGAAGTGCGATCGCTCACCTTACGCGCGTCGAGTTGGCCGCTCCCTCACGGACATGTTGGGGTCTTTCTGGAAAATCGGCAACCTCTCATCGAACTTGCTCAATCCCGGAATCAGTGGTTTTCTGACTTAGCTCACGAACTGAGAACGCCTCTGACCTCAATTCGCTTGGTAGCGGAAGCCTTGCAGGGGCGTCTAGAGAATCCAGCACGCCGTTGGGTTGAACAACTGCTACACGAAACAAACCGACTGATTAACCTCATACAAAATTGGCTGGAACTCAGCAATCTGGAGAAAAATCCTAGCAAAAGTCTCACTTACCAATCTCTAGAATTGCGTTCTTTAATTCAGTCAGCTTGGCAAACCCTAGAACCCTTAGCACAACAAAAGCAAATGTGTCTTGCCTATGTTGGGCCCGACACCCTTTGGATTAGAGCCGATGAAGCTCGCCTCACCCAAGTTTTTCTCAATTTATTCGATAACAGTATTAAACACAGCCATCGCCAAGGAACGATTCGGGTTGAAGTGACGGCAAGAGAAGCACAAGTACTCGATAGCGAGGGGACTGTTGATTCTCCCCCTTTTAGCAACGCCTCCGACCAGCCCGATAGCGACGCTTCACCTTCATTGATTCAAATCGATATGATTGACACAGGCTCTGGCTTCGCCGACTCAGACTTACCTCATGTTTTTAAGCGACTTTACCGAGGAGATCCCTCACGACAAAAGTCACAAGGCACGTCTGAGCCTTTTACCTTAGTAGGAAGCAGTGGTAGCGGCTTGGGACTCTCAATTATTCAACAAATTATTCAGGCGCACGGGGGTACTGTCCAGGCAAGGAATCATCCGGAGACAGGAGGAGCTTGGTTACAAATTAAACTGCCAGATCACAAAAATTTAAGTTAAGTTAACTTTGATTTGCTATCACTGTAAATAGTAGTCCATGCTCGCTCTGATTCTTTAAGGCAATTTGAGGTGAGTCTATCTTCTGCAAGTAGCAATTCTGAACGTGTCCATTTTGAACGCAGCCTCAGGCGCTTAGAGCAAGATGTCTTGCGCATGGGCGCGTTGGTAGAAAACTCGTTTCGCCTGAGCCACCAAGCCTTATTCTCCCAAAACTTGGAAGCGGCTCAATCCCTTCCCTTACTTGATAAGCAAATTGATCGCTACTATCGCCAAATTGAGCTAGATTGTGCCACATTGATGACGCTCGAAGCTCCAGTGGCACAAGATTTACGTCTGCTCAGTGCTTTTATGCAGCTGGTGCGAGACCTAGAGCGAATCGGTGACTATGCTGAAGATTTAGCAGAAATCGCCATCAAGCTCTTACCGTACCCGCCTCATGGTTGCTTGCCTCAGATTGAGGTGATGTCCCATCATGCCCAAGCGATGCTCGCTACTAGCTTAGTAGCGCTAGCCGATTTAGATGCGAATGCTGGGCGATCAATCAAGGAACTGGATGATAAAGTTGATACGGCTTACGACACGCTTTACCACACCCTGGCTCATCAGCAGGACATCAAAGGAATTGTGGAACCCATTCTCTTGTTAGCGTTAGTGATCCGTCATCTAGAGCGAATGGCCGATCATGCGACCAACATCGGTCAACGAGTGACTTACATTGTCACAGGTCACCGCTAATAAAAGTAAAAGCCTAAAGGAAAAAATATAACAACTGGTAGGTTAACCTCAGGATTACCCCAATCTTACCTATTCCTAAACTGACAGCCTTACTATCTATACAAGAGACGTGTTTGGTAAATCGATTTACTAAACATGTCTGATCCCTCTATCTCGCGGCAACCGAACTAGCCTTGGCAATATTCTATCTCAGGAACAAAGCCAGTACTGTACCCAAGACTTAGGCGATCGCTTACAACGCACCGCTAAAGCCAGCCTTTGTTGCACTTTATCGTTCCGATTCCAAATAAATTATGAGGGTTTGAGAATCGCTAATACGATTTGGGATAGGAAATTTTAGCTGGGGATTATGTTAATCTCTGGCGAGAAGCAAGCTAGGGTTCAATGAAATACAAGAGCATTCAAGCTTTTTGCTTATATAGCGTTTTCAAATGGGTTGTGAACAGAGAGCGTGCTAAAAGCTTTATCCAGCAAGGGTTGTACTTTACATCCCAAATGAAAACACTATAATAGTTTCAAGAATTATTGCGTTGTCAATCTCAATCCAAATGTATACACAATTACATAAATAGCTGGTGCTGTTCTTAACTTGCGCCGCTTCTACACTTTGTGCAACTCATTGAAGGAACAGGATTTCCATCAATTTAGTTTAATTGGGGCTAATTTATCCATCAAAAAAATTTTTAAAAGTTATCTTTTGATAAAAAAAGATGATAACCTAAGCGATGAGAATTGATTTCGATGGTGTTTAATCAAATCAAGAAATTTGAGGCTGACTCGTTCATGCTTCGTGTTTCTTGATAGTCTCTATAGGTGTGAGTGAGGAGTAAGAAGCATCATGTCAACCCTGTTCTGGAAAATTTTAAAACTCAGTCCAGTTCTGCTGGGATCGTTTTTACTGTTTGCTGGTAATGCCTACGCACGCGAGGGCAATTCTGAACAGACAGCCGCAAATCTTACTGAAGTCCCTGTGGTCTCGTCAACTCAGCGGCCTGAAACTCAAGTTATTCCTAGCAGTGCTAGCCAAGCTACACTTTCTCCTGAAAGCGTTGTTGAAGCCTCAAGCCAGCTGCCTGAGAACACAATTACCCAAACCTCAGTTTCCCCGCTGACCTCTTCAGAGCCGACGGCAAATTTGAACCGTGCAGAAAGCCGCCTAGCTCAGCAGGTACCAACCACAGGCAACACAACGGCTGAATCTTCCGATGTTTTGGAGCAAGTCGAACAATACCAACAAGACAACGGTGGAACTAGTGCTGATTCCCTCGACCAAGTTACCAATGTCACCCAGCTGAGTGATGTAAGACCAACTGACTGGGCTTACGAAGCATTACGTTCTCTGGTAGAGCGCTACGGCTGTATTGCAGGTTACCCGGATGGAACCTTCCGGGGCAACCGGGCGATGACGCGCTATGAATTTGCGGCTGGATTGAATGCCTGCTTACAGCAAGTTGAGCGGATCATCCAAGGCGGTGGTGAAGGCTTCGCTAGCAAAAAGGACTTAGAAACGCTCCAGCGCCTAGTAGACGAATTCCGCACCGAATTGACCGCCTTAGGTGGGCGAGTGGATAAGCTGGAAGGACGGACGGCGTTTTTGGAAGACCATCAGTTCTCGACGACGACCAAGCTGAAAGGGGAAGTTATCTTCAACATTGCCGATTTGTTTGGCGATCAAGCGGCTCTTTCTCCAGCCAGGAAGCCGACCCTGCTGAATCCGACAGCTGATTACCGTAACTCCGAAACCGTCTTTCAAGACCGGGTACGGCTTAACTTTGAAACCAGCTTCACGGGGAAAGACCTCTTACGCACTCGTCTTCAGGCTGCTAACATTACTGAATTCGGTCCCCTGAGAAACAACTCCGCAGGAAATCCCCCAGGTACAAACATTACTAGAGAAGGTCGATTCGGCTTTCAAGCGGATAATGGAAACGATGTCTTGCTCGAACGACTGTTCTATCGTTTTCCAGTTAGCAAGTTAGCCCAAGTCACCCTCTTTGCAAGAGGCCAGACTGAAGACATTGTAGATCCTCTCAACCCTGGTCTTGACTCCAGTGGTGCTGGTGCCCTATCCCGCTTTGGGCGCTATAGCCCCATTTATCGTATGGGGGGTCAGGCTGGTGCCGGCGCTGCCGTATCGTTGGGTGGAAAAAGCCCTATCCGAGTAGACTTGGGTTACTTAGCGGAAAATGGTAACGTTCCCGACGAAAAGTTTGGTCTTTTTGATGGTAACTTCCTTGCTCTTGGTCAGGTCACGTTTCAGCCTACCCAAAAATTCCGCGTAGCTGGTACCTACGTTCATTTATATGATCGCTCCAACCTGCGTCATGGTGAAGGGAGTATTGCATCTCAGATTCAAACGGGGCGTCCTCTTGTCGGCAACTCTTACGGACTCGAAGCGACCTTCGCCTTCACGCCACAACTTGTTCTGAGTGGCTGGGGTAACTATACTGCTGCGAGAGCCATTGGTCTTGGTGATGCTGATATCTGGTCGTATGGTGG
>NZ_DATNPA010000730.1:0-9148 GCF_036703385.1 Allocoleopsis sp.
AGGCGAGAGCTGGCGCAAGCTGCACGATCATCCATCTACAAAGGCTGAGGCGCTATCAAGTTTCCGCCCAATCGTCGAGGGTCGTCCACTATTGGAACGTCAGCCAGATGGAAAGACCAAGCCAATCAAAATGGGGTCAGACGGGATTGCCATTAGTGCAGATGGGTCACGCCTGTACTACTGCCCGCTTGCTAGCCGACGGCTCTACAGTGTTGCCATTGATGCACTCGTGGATCGCTCAATTGACGAAAGTGCCGTTGCTGCAACCGTAATTGATGAAGGAGACAGGGGCGGTGCTTCAGATGGACTCGAAACAGACGCGGCAGGGTATATATACTCGACGAACTACGAGCATAATGCGGTTCTGCGTCGCCGTTCTGGTGGGGAGTGGGAAACGGTAGTACACGACCCCCGCCTTCTGTGGCCCGATACGATGTCCGTTGCGGCAGATGGATACCTCTACGTCACAGCAAATCAGTTGCATCGTCAGGCGAAATACCAAAAGGGAAAAGACCTGCGCCAAAAGCCATATACGCTCTTTCGCGTTCGCATCGACGCTCAACCTGTTCTACTGCGGTGAGGCTCGAAAACGCTCGATTGCACAACAAGCACAAGAGGCAATGGACATGAACCAATCGATCAAAGTTGAAAAGACGGTGACGATTAACAAGCCAGTAGAGGAACTCTACCGCTTCTGGGACACCTTAGAAAACTTACCACGCTTTACCAGGCATCTTAAAAGTGTGAAGGTCTATGACGATGGGCGATCGCACTGGGTTACTAGCGCACCGATGGGCAACAGCGTTGAATGGGATGCCAGAATCACTGAAGATCGTCCGAATCAAGTGATTGCCTGGACTTCAGTGGAAGGGGCAGACATTGCGAACTCTGGTTCGGTTCACTTTCAACCTGCTCCTGGCGATCGGGGGACTGAGGTAAAAGTCATCACAACCTATGATGCGCCTGCTGGAGTAGTTGGAGATGCGATTGCCAAGCTGTTTGGTGAAAACCCAAAACAGCAAATTGGAGACGATCTTGCCCGCTTCAAAATGCTGATGGAGACAGGTGAAATTGCCACTAATGAAGGTCAGACATCAGGACGACGAAGCTAGGCAGGGTTCAATAAAACAAAAGATCTTGAGTGATGCAGTTACAGCCTGAAACTCTGCATCAACATCATATTTCAATCAGCGTAATGGTTTACCGCTAACTCCATTCTCAATTCACAAAACAATCACTCAGAAAGAGGGAAAAACAATGAAAGCAGTTTGCTGGCAAGGTGCTAACAAAGTGGGAGTCGAAACGGTCCCCGATCCCAAAATTATTAATCCCCGAGATGCCGTGATCAGAATTACATCCACTGCAATTTGTGGTTCTGATTTACACCTCTACGATGGATTCATTCCCACGATGGAGCACGGCGATATTCTGGGGCATGAATTCATGGGAGAAGTCGTTGAAGTCGGCAGTGAAGTTAAGCGAATTAAGGTTGGCGATCGGGTCGTCAATCCATTTCCCATCGCCTGTGGTCACTGCTTCTTCTGCAAACAAACGCTAACATCTCTGTGTGATAACACCAACCCTAATGCCTTTATGGCAGAAGCCCTGATGGGATATTCGCCCTCAGGCATTTTTGGCTACTCCCATATGTTAGGGGGCTATGCAGGCGGTCAAGCAGAATATGCCCGCGTTCCTCATGCTGATGTCGGTCTATGCAAGATTCCCAACGGGTTGACAGACGAACAGGTGCTGTTCCTTTCGGATATCTTTCCGACTGGATATATGGCAGCGGAAAACTGTGATATCCAACCCGGTCATGTGGTTGCCATTTGGGGTTGTGGCCCGGTGGCCCAGTTTGCAATTCGTAGTGCGTTTTTACTTGGAGCAGAACGGGTAATTGCGATCGACCGTGTGCCTGAACGCCTCCAGATGGCAAAAGACGGCGGGGCAGAAGTCCTCGATTTTGAACAGGTTGATGTTGGGGAAGCCCTCAAAGAAATGACGGGAGGTCGTGGCCCTGATGCCGTGATGGATGCAGTGGGGATGGAAGCCCACGGTATGGGACTGGAGGGACTATACGACAAAGCGAAACAAGCAGTCCGTTTAGAAACAGATCGTCCCCCTGCTTTGCGGCAGGCGATCCTTGCCTGTCGTAAAGGAGGCACTGTGTCCGTTCCTGGTGTTTATGGTGGTTTTGTAGACAAGATTCCAATGGGGGCTTTTATGAACAAAGCCTTGACCATGAAAACGGGACAGACCCACGTTCACAGGTATTTTACCCCGCTACTGGTGCACATTCAGAAGGGCGATATCGATCCATCGTTCGTGATCACCCATCGTCTGCCACTAGAGCAAGCACCCCACGGCTACGAAATTTTCAAACACAAAAAGGACAACTGCATCAAGATCGTGCTAAAGCCGGGTCAGGCTGCCTGAAACCCCTGTCTCATAGCTAAACAAAGAGGTGAGTAGAGACTATCAAATCAACGAAATTAAAAGCTTGCTCGCCCTAGTCTCCCTTGTCCCCCTTGTCCCTTTGAGGGGTTAAATTAGCAGCGACTACGCCTGATCAGGGGGGCAAAACGTAAATTCTGTATCAATAATCTCTAATCCCCTGGCAGCCTTACGGTATGACGGGGGATTCTAGACTTTTATTTCTCAAAAACATAACTTAAATAAACGGCTTGACCCGTTTGCAAAGCCTCATACAATTGGCTATCTTTCATAGCGACCCATTCTTTGAAACCTTCTTTCAGGAAAGGGGAAATATTGATCCGAATGAAAGTCTGCTTGCGTTCATTCATCAGCTCCAATGCCCGTAAAACATTGTGGGTAATCTCAGTCGTTTTAATTGGCTTAAGCCCGGAGTGTTCAAAACTCTGCTGGAGAGCAGCTACCTGATCGAGGGTACGTAAGTCAGCCCAGGAAAAGATACCTCCAGGCTTTAACACTCGGCTCACTTCTTGAACAAACTGTTCCATCGAGCCGTAACAATGAGAAGATTCCACGTTCAATACGACATCAAAAGTATCATTTTCAAAGGGTAAAGCTTCAGCATCTCCTTGTTGAAAAGATAAGTTCGGCACTGGGTAGGTTTGGCGGGCAAATCGAATATTATTATCGGCAAAATCTAGCCCTACGATTCTGTTCGGTTTTAAGTAACGTGCCACATAAGCAGCTCCACCGCCCCGTCCTGAGCCAACCTCTAAAACCTGTTTTCCCTTCAAATCTACAGCCGTTGCTACGTGATGATACAGCTGGATAAAATAACGATCATCTTCATCTTCTTCTGCCAAATCTAATGGGCTGACCTCTGGTTCTAGAGAGACAAACCCATAATTCATAAATTTCCAGTCTGGTTTTTGGTAGTAGTTAGCCCAGAACTCATACAACCAACGCCATAAGCTGCGTTTAACATTAGGGGATAATCCTAGAAGAAAAACAAAAATTTTTGTGATCATGAGCTATTCATAGGGGTTTTCAGAAGCATATTACCCTGTTCAGGACCTAGGCTCATTCTTTTTGGACAAAGTTGCAAAAAAGCCAAAAATATATAAATCTGCTAATGTCTGCAAAAACAGGTTTCAATTACCTTACCTAAAATGGCTCAGTCGTCCTCTCAAGATTTCACTCATCGGTTACAGCTACTCATGCAGCAGGCGGGTGTTTCAAGTTTTACGGCACTCAGCAGGAAAGCTGGGGTTTCAGAACGCCAAGTGAGACGGTTACGACAGGGACAGGTGGGGCAGATGCGAGTAGAAACTTTGCTCAAAATCAGTCAAGTCCTGCAAGTATCCATGACTGAGCTACTAACAATTTTTGATGAAACTCAACGAGTTGATGAGCCAGCTTCACAGACAGAGTTGAGGCGGGAGTACCAACGGTTACAACAGCAAATGCATGAGCAGCGAGAGGCTTTGATACAGGAGTTTCAGCAGTCGAGTTTACAAGTGCTAGAATCCTGGCTAGTGCAATGGCCAACAGCAGCTTATGCAGCACAGCAGAATCAGCAGCTACCCGCCGTGAGGTTGCTGCCCTTAGTGCGACCTGTAGAACAGTTATTGCAAGAATGGGGAGTAGAAGCGATCGCATCTGTCGGATCAGAAATTCCTTACGATCCCCACCTACACCAACTGATGGAGGGAAATGCTCAACCTGGGGCAACGGTAAGAGTGCGTTATATCGGCTACCAACAGGGAGATAAACTTCTATACCGCGCCAAGGTTAGTCCAATTGACAATACCCCCAACGCCTGATTTATTTTCGCTCAGTCTTCTCAAAATTCTACTACTCTAGATAACCTGACTCTCTCCCACGAGACCGATGAAATTGCGGTATCGATTTGTTCCAATAACTAAAGTAACAAAGTGTTGAGAAAAAGATTATGCGCCCTTTAAATATCGGTTTATCAGAAGAGCAACGTCAAGGCGTTACCGATTTGTTGAATCGCGACCTGTCGGATGCGTATCTACTGTTAATTAAAACTAAAAAGTACCACTGGGATGTTGTTGGACCACAGTTCCGTTCGTTGCATACACTGTGGCAAGAACACTATGAAGCATTGACAGAAAATATTGATGCGATCGCTGAGCGAATTCGCATGTTAGGTGGCTACCCCCTTGGTACGGCTAAAGGCTTCTTGGAATATGCTTCGATTAGTGAAGATGCAGGTAGTCTTCCCAACGCTTATGGGATGGTAGAGAACTTAGTGGCAGATCACGAACACGTTATCCGCAACTTGCGCGATCACATTGACCAGTGTGGTGAAAAGTATCACGACCAAGGTACAGCAGACTTCCTCACCGGACTGATGGAGCAACATGAGGAAATGGCTTGGATGTTGCGTTCGTTCATTGAAGGTCAATCCATTGATCCGGACGGCAGACTATCAGCAGAAGGCATGAGAGTTCCTGTTGAGATGAAGTAGTCGCATTGAAAATTAGATAGTGCTTTGGAGGCGGAATTTTATCCGCCTCCTTTGATATCGAATCTGTTGGCATCGGTATATAGCGATTCTCAAATGAATGGAGTACTGTCAGGCTGAACCCCCAACCCCCTTCCCTACTAGGGAAGGGGACTAATTTCAAAGCCTCTCTCCTACAAGGAGAGAGGTTTGGAGAGAGGTTAAAAGTGTACCGTAGCCAATCGAGAAGGGCTATAATATGTTTTTTTAACGCAGAGAAGCGCAGAGGGTCTCAGAGGTATTTGGGTAAAATCTCAGTTAATTGCGATGCAACCGGATAGGCTCTGATTATCAGACTATTTTCAACTCAAATCTGTTTTTAAAGAGTTACTTGGGTTAGAGTTCTAAAATCCCAAATCCCAAATGGTATAAAAACTGTTTTTTGTCGATTCTAGCGCTGATTATCCTGAGAAGAGTGGTAAGTACGGGAGGGAACAACGGTTAATAAATGACTGGATTTTAAATGGCTAGATTTTGAGGATAAGGTCTTATTCGATAATCTCTTTGTTTGATAAATCAGAACGGGTTGATTAATTCCTTTAAAGCGGTAGTGTTTCATCTCTACTAAGCCTTGCTTTCGCGCTAGCCTAGCAAAGGTCGCTTCACTCACCACACATTCACCAGGAAGGCAAATGTGTTGCATACGAGAGGCCAGATTAATCGTTGTTCCTAACACCGTATAGTCTACCCTTTGAGAGCTGCCCACATCTCCTACGATAGCCTTACCGCTATTGATGGCAATTCGTAATTGTAGGGGTTCACAGAAAGTCCTGCAAGCATTGAGGCGATCGAGGCGATAAAGCATTCTTTTTGCTGCACGCAAAGCTCGATCAGCATGATCGGACTGGGGTTTAGGAGCACCGAAAAATGCCATGATGCAGTCTCCAATAAATTTATCCAAGGTGCCACCTGCTGCAAAAATTTCCTTCAGCATTTCCTCGAATAAACTATTGAGCAACTGAGCAATTTGCCTTGGACTCAATCGTTGTGAAAGAGCTGTAAAACCAACCAAATCGGCAAAGAGGACACTAATATCAGCCTCGATGGGTTTGAGGCGGCCTTCTTCTAATACCCCCTCTGCCATAATATGCTGCACCACACCTGGAGAGTGATAACGTTCTAATCTTTGCCTAATCGCTTCTTCACTTCTAAGTTTGTGGATCAAGCGCCAACGTTGCACGGCTGATGCCACAATGTTGCCTAAAGCTGAGAAAAAGCTGAGGTCTTCATCTCCGCCTTGACTCCAAGGATTAAAGTGAATGCAGGCATCTGCATAAAGAACACCAACCACTAGATTGTTATCCCAAACAGGTACAGCCAAAGCACTACGAATACCCTTATCAGATATGCTCTGTTGTTGGTCAAATCGCTCATCTGTCTGGGCATCAGCTGTTTTAATGGCAACTTTCTCGGTAAAGACTTTTTGACAGATAGTTCGGCTAATCCAGTTAGCATCCATCGTTAACTCTAACTGCTCGGATATATCTTTGACAGCAGCATTGAGAACTTGAAGTTTGCCTGACCCCTGAACATCCACTAATAAAGCCAAGCGTTCAATGCATGGTAGATTACGAAATACTATTTGCTTGACTTGGGAAAAAATCGCTTCGATGGATACAGCAGAATTTAAATTTTTGGCAATATCGACTAAATCTTTTAAACGGCTAATGGCAGTTTGATAGTTTGTTTCATCCTCCTTTGAATTATCAGCTTCTATCCATCTCTCTTGTAATTCTTTAGCATTGCCATAGGTTTTGATTTCTTGAGTTGGAAGTTTTATACCCACCTCATTTTGCTGAGAATGCTCTGCGAGCATAATTTTCAGGTAAATAGACCCTAAATGAACAACATCTCCATCCTTGATGGGTTGCGGAGATAAGATTAGCTTTTCATTCAATCGCGTACCATTAGTACTCCCTAAATCTTCAATTAACCAAGTGCCTATTTCTGTCTTCACGAATCGAGAATGATGTCTAGAAATCTCCAAGAAAGGCAAGTGCAAATCACATACAGGTAAACGACCCACTACAAACTCATCTCGATTTACCCTTACTGTTTTTTCCACATCTCCTTGAAGTTGTAGGCGTAGCTTGAACTCAGCCATGACTTCCAACCCTTTGTGAATTTTGGCTCTCTATGTATACTGAACTCCTCCTTTAGAGAGCCGCCGTCGCAGACTAGCATTTTGTCTGGATTGAAACCCACACTCTTGAGACAGATTATGCAAAGGCCTGTATTGATTCTGATTGAGGGTTGGGAAAATGTTACTCCTGCTTCAGGGTATCGGGAACACCTACAGATGAGAGACCCGCGATCGCTTTTAAATTTTGAGAGCGAATCAATTCCGTAAAGTTTAAGCCATACCGTCCTTCAATCTGGACTACAGATTCAATCGCCGCTAAGAGATGTTGGGCAGCTTCTATGTCGTCATAACCACGCCGTGTCGCCACTTTGATCGCATTTTCATCGGCATTCAACTCAGACTGAGAGCTGCGGCTACTGCGCCAAATTTGGGTACCTGCGATCGCAGCCAATCCTGTAGCCACCACGATGCCTACTGCATCCCCCTGCGCCAGTTCGATGATCCCCCCAAGCAAGCCCGCAGCAGCAACTCCTTGATACAAGTCCGGCTTAAACCACTTAATGCTAATTAGCCAGCAGACTGTCCGTAACAACAGCAGGTCTCGCTGGGGTTTGGGCAAACGACGCCACAAATCAAAGTTAATATAGATGGGTCGCTCTCGCGACCAAGGCTGGGGCAATGGACTTTCAATGACTGTAGTCTGTTGCGGTTTGCTAACAATTTTCGTCAGCATCCGCCCAGAAGCAGGCATGAGTTCAATCAAGCGGCGAATTTCAGGCTCTGGATTCATCGGGCTCACTGCTGGGCATTCAAGATTTGGTGTTATGGGCAAACAGAGTTGCAAAGGTTGAAACCTCTGTGCCCTACAAAAAACCTATCCCATTTCCAACTCAAAACTTTATCTAGCTACTAACTAACTTAGAATGACAGTTAAATCAAAAGTTTGCGATACATCAACTAATGCTACTAACGCTACGCCTCTAGGGTCTGCTGTTGTGTCTGGAAAGATTGGCTTAGCAAGTTTGCACTTGGTGCATCTTTGGCAAACAGCAAGTCTTCATTTCCGCGCTCTCCACAGGGAGGTCTAGATGGAAGCTTTTTCCCCTGTTCCTCCTCAATGGACAACATCCGCGACTCACGCCGTAGAATTCTGCTGTCCCAAGTGCCGAGGTTCGGCAATGGAGGCTGAGCGGGTTTGGATTAATCGGCGATCGCCTGTGATGACAGAAGATTACCGCCGCAAGTGGCAGGAGTTTTATCAGTGTCAGTGTGGCTCTGTGTGGTGGGCTTGGAGTAGCGATCGCCCACCGTCGGATTTAGCCAAGCGCGAGAATCCGCCGACATCGTGAGGAGAGAGATGGAGCTGGAAAAAGGAGCATGTCACCAAGGGGAAGCCCTCATCCTAAATCCCTCTCCCCGTGGGGGCTACGCTGTACATACAAGTCTTCTCTACTTACGTTTGAGGTTAATAAGCCCCCTAAATCCCCCAATTCTGGGGGACTTTGAATTCTCCCCCAACCCTAGTAAGGAAGCCGGAGCGACCGGAGCCGAAGGTGAGGATGAGGAGCTGGGGGGTTAGGTCTAGAGTGGGTTTTCCAGATGGCGTGAAAAGCCAGCTCACTCAAGAGCAAGTTCTGCCAAGTCAGAGGCGATGAGTTTGTCAATGAGTTCAACAACTCCAGCACCGCGATCGCTGTTTGTGACGAAATCAGCATGTTCTTTGAGGATGGGAAGGGCATTGGCAACGGCAACGCCGCACCCACAAAAGTCGAGTAAAGAATGGTCGTTCTCAGCATCCCCTACACCAACCGTATTGTATGGCGATAACCCTAATTCACTTAAGGCTGCGCTGAGTCCAAATGCTTTGTTTACGCCTGAAGGAAGCACCATCACAGCGCCTTTATTAAAGATGACTTGCCGTTCAAGCCCTAGGTTACGGATGACTTCTAACACTGTATCTTCATGAGGATGCCAGGTGGCGACGATCGCTCGTCCCACTGCGAGAGGCTCAACTCCTCGTTCTTGCAACGCCTTGATAAACTCCTCTGGTGGAGGCTCCGCTAACAGTTTTTCTTCATGAGTTGCGGGTTGGTATAGTAAGG
>NZ_DATNPA010000731.1:0-6094 GCF_036703385.1 Allocoleopsis sp.
AACCCCTAAAAATCAAGCAAGATCGACTCAAGAGTGACTGTCACTTGAGCGAGTTGCATAGTGACGTTTTTTTCCGGATGATAATTTCCTATCGTCGAAGTATAAAGAGTTGAGGTTGAAAAACATGCAATTAGTTCAAAGCTTTATCTCGATCGCGGAAACAGCTGCCAAGCAAGAGACTCGTCCACTCAAAACCACTTCTAATACTGAGACTCAACAAGGCTCGAAGCAGCTGAGTCTCAATGGCAAATTCCATCGGTTGATTTGAAATGGAACTAAGTCGGAGTAGCGAAAACCCGACTTCTTTTAACCCTAGTCAACTGTATTGAGCGATCAGCTTTGCTGGTGCCCCTTAGGCAATCGCCTAAGTCGCCCAAGAGTCGTGGCCTCTACTTGCTAGGAGGGCGATTTTGGGACCGATAAAAGGGTTTTTTGACAACTACTCCGGGATACGTTTTGCCCCGAATTTCTACTTCGAGTTGTTGACCCATCTTCGACAATGAAGTGGGAACATAAGCAAGCGCGATCGCTTTTCCTATTGTGGGTGATAGCGTCCCACTCGTCACTTCCCCGACCACTTGCCCTTCATACTTTACCGGGTAACCATGACGCGCAATGTGACGCCCCTGCATCTCGATACCGACTAAGCGTTTTTCGACTCCATTCGTTTTCTGTTGCTCTAGAACCGAACGTCCGATAAAGTCGCCTTTTGCATCAAGATGAACGACCCAACCTAATCCAGCTTCTAAAGGAGTGGTCGTTTCGGTAATATCTTGTCCATAGAGTGCCATCGCCGCTTCCAATCGTAGAGTATCTCTCGCCCCTAAACCGCAGGGCGTGACACCCGCACTTAGGAGGCTGCGCCACAGTTCTACCCCAACCTCTGGGTCTACCATCACTTCAAATCCATCCTCGCCGGTGTAGCCTGTTCTAGCCAGAAAAGCCGGCTGACCAAGTACCGTTCCCTCTAAATGCCCAAAGGGTTTGATCGGCGTTAAGTCTTCCTTGACAAATTGCTGAAGATGTGAAACAGCTTGCGGCCCCTGCACGGCAATCAAGACTTTTTGTTTAGAAAGGTCTTCTAAACTAAGGGGAGTCTCTTCCAGGCTTGCCACTAACCAAGCTTTGTCTCTCGTCCGGGTTGCGGCGTTAACAATTATCATGCCGTTTTGCTCACCCGCTTCATTTTCACCCTGGTAATAAACGATGATGTCATCAATGATGCCAGCTTGGGGATTTAATAAAACCGTATACTGAGCTTCACCGGGTTGTAATCGTGTTAGATCCGAAGGCACGAAAGGCTGCAAGTGTTCTAGCAGTTGCCTGCCCTTAACCGCAAATTTTCCCATGTGGGAGATATCGAACATCCCGGCTGAAGTGCGTACCGCTTCATGTTCGGCGGTAATCCCACTAAACTGCACGGGCATTTCCCAACCGGAGAAGGCAGTCAGTCGGGCTTTTTGTTCTACGGCGAGTTGATAGAGGGGGGTTCGCAAGAGGGTAGGCGATGTTTCGGGTTTGGATGCTTCAGATTGAGCCACAGTTTGTCTTCAGTCGCTGGTGGTATCTTTCATATCTTAACGAGGTGCGATCGCCTTTCTGAGTGTAGCGGGTGAAGTGTGCGATCGCACTTAACGGCTAGACCCAGCTGCTTAGGTAAAAGTTATTCATAAAAATAAGGATATAGTTCAGCCTCAGGGATATATCTAGTTGCCTGTCTAAAAATAGCTTTACACGTCCCTGTATCTAACTGCCTATGATTGGGTATAGTTAGTGTTTCTTTACCTGCAAGTCCCATACGGCGTAATTTAACATGACTCCCTTTTTGACTATGCACCTGAAAGCCAAAATTAATCAATATCTCAATTACTTCAGAACCCGATAATCTCTTGAGCCTAGGTATATTCTGTTTGCAGTTCAAAGGTGACTATTAGTGATGGGTTGGCAACTAATCCAAATTCAGCGGGGTCTTCACCTTCTAGATGTAAGGAAACTGCCTCAAGTAGATTGCGTGCAACTTCGTCTAATGTCTCTCCCTGAGTAACCACAGAAATTTCTAGGCACTCTGCTACATAACCTTGTTGTTCACCGGGACGAATAAACGCTTTAATGTTCTGTTGTAATTTCATCATCTTGTCTTTAGTTGAGAAAAACTATAGAGTCACTATTCAATTTTTGGATATATTTGTGTTGTTTATCTATGGAAGCGTTTGGTTTATTGAATATGATAGCTGAGGTGCGATCGCACTTTCCCTACCTGCCTCAATAGCGTAGAGATAGCTTCACTCTGAGGGCAAGAGTAAAGCCAAAGCACGATTGAGAATTTCCTCTTGGTTAATCAGTGGTTCTAATTCTTCTGGTTCATAACGTCCTTCTTCGACCTCTAAGGATACGCTATCGATGGCATCTGGGTAAGCTTCTTCTGGCTTCATCCTAAGATGGCAAGCTGATGAAGGTGAAACTATTTGCTCCACTGTCGCTAGAATTTGCCACAATAGAAGTATTAACTACAAAATATTACTAATTGCAATAAACACGAGGATTCTTCGGCGCGGACTATAACGCCTAACGTGGCTACCGCGGACCCGACTCGTTCCTCGCTATGGTTCCGCTGCTTGCCAGAGAACGAACGCCTGCTCAAGGGACAGGGCGGGCAAGACACCCACCCCAAAAGCACATTATTTCTGTAAAAGCGGGATGCACCGGATTAGGTTGTTGTTGCGCTTGTTGGCGGTTCTATCACAGTCAACACTACAGAATCAATACCTATCTCTCTGTGTACAGAAATCTGCTCAAACTTCCTGATAACTTACACATAAGGGTGGAACAAATACAAAAGGAGATATCCAAAAATCAAACCGGAGGAAAGCTAAATGTCTAAGGACAGAAAGAAACAGCTTGAGGAAGCAAGACAGAAAGAAATAGCTAAGCATATGGCTATCTTCACCAATCGCATGATTGCCCCGCCATTAAAAGAAAGTTCCAAACGTCGGCTGATTGAGCTGGATGTTTTAGATGAGAGTGGGGTTCCTGCTAAGGGTAAGGAAGCGCTTGTTTGAACGTTAATAACTTAATAACAAGCCCATACCACAGATTTAGGGCACGATTTCGGTCGTGCCCCTGCAAAAATCTGTCTTGAACCTAAGAAAAAACCTGTAATACCAATTTCATCAAAGACTACAACACTGACTGTACCCACTTTGTGCAGTTCGTCTTCTGCTTTCGGAAAATTCAGGCTCAAGACACCATTTTTGTAATCTGCCTTCACCTGAGCATTTTGAATTCGTGCGGGTAAGGGTATCACGCGCTGAAACTTACCGTAACGCAACTCTGAGCGACGTTCACCACTAATGGCAACAGCGTCTTCTTTCACCCGAATAGCCAGCTCTTTGGCTTCCATACCTGGAATTTCGAGTTTGAGTTCAATGGTTTTCCCTGTCTCGTGAATTTCTGCGGCTAGCTTGAAAGTAACGTTGTCAAAGCCGCTATCGGCAAACGAAGTAAGGTTCTCAACTAATTGGTTGATTGCCCGTTGCCAGCTTTCAATTTCCTGGAACGGTTCCCAACGAATGATTGAATTTCACTACTCTCAAACTATCAAAGGTCAAACAGGCAGTGGGTTCGGTTCCTTACCAGGAAATCATTTTAATTCCCGTACCTTCAACCCTTTTTACAACTTAATGGTCATTTAGACTCTGATAACGATAGAACGCATAAGTATCAAATAAGGCTCCTACAACGCTACAGGTGGAGCCAATTGTCATGATGCCTTGGACAGGACAGCCACTGCCAAAGGTAGCGAGAAAGTGCAACACCTGTGTGGTGCCAGTTTGACCTGCGCTCTCTAAGCCAGGAGCATAACTTATCACACCCAGCGCTGCGAATAATGCTGTCACTACCCCAATGGGGGCAACAAAACACAGAAGGATGGTCAGAACGAGGGAACGGATATAGTTGGGCAGAATGCTCATAAATGAACCAGATTGTAGAGAATGGATCTCAAGTACGGAGTTTAGATTTACCACCTTCCACAATAGGGGCGATCGCGCAATTCATGCCTAGATGTCAAAAATCTTAAATCTTCATTAATTATCTTGGTGAAAGTCCGTGAATCTTACTCATAAACCCATAGAATTCTCAGGTTTGTTTCACGGGTACATTCCCTGTCACTCCAAGGAACTGAGGAAAAAGCTCCTAGGCATCACCATTGAGGAAACGCCTATATTGTATTTCGCACGAAATCAGGTCAGGTTACAGCACTCGAAGACTGTTGCGCTCATCGTTATACGCCACTTTCCAAAGGAACTATTTGTCAAGATCAGCTTGAGTATTCGTATCAGCGCTGGCAATACGGAACTGATGGAAGGGTTAGTAGCGTTTCTACCTTACCTGCAAACTGTGCAATTCCTGAGAATCTGCGCATTAAAAGTTTTCAGGGTCTAGAGCAAGATGATGTCTGTCTCAAATACCTGCCACAGAAAGCTCACTCGACTTCCTACTTTTGAGTCGTAAACGCTGTCACTGCAACACGGCGATCGCTATATTTCCCCAGCTACTGCCCGCGTAGACTCTATCTTTTCCGAAGAGCGTCACTATATTATCACCTGCTCTTGTACACCCGTTGCCGAAAATGAGACAGAAATTTATGCGGTCATCTGCATCCAGCCAAGTTTGCGATAGCGAAGCGCTGCTGCGAAGCGCAGATCGCGGCAACTAAATCAGCCGGTTCGACTGGCTTGGCGATATGTTTTTGGAAGCCTGCTGCAAGTACCTGCTTCTGGTCAGTGTCTCCAGCATAAGCAGTCAGTGCGATCGCGGGAATCTCTCCTCCTTGCTCTGGCAACATGGCTCTGATTTGACTCATCATTTGGAAAAACTAGTATCTATCCTAAGTATGAGATTTAAAGTCAATGATATTTCATACTCTTTATTACAAATAAGTTATGAAATTAACAGTTATGCTTTGGAAGTTTGAAATGGAGCAAAAACAACGTGACTGAGATTCAGTGTCTAAAAATTCGATTTCGTAGGGATAAAGCCGAGGAAGCTGTGCGCTGGGTACACTCCCTTAAGGAGCGCCAAGAAGAAGTTGCCGAATTGCTTGATGCCGAAGGGATTCGGGTTGAATCTTTGTTTATTGAACGATCGGGTCAAGATGTATATTTGTATCAATACGTTCGAGCCAAGAGTTTAGAGCAAGCCTACGAAGCCTTTATGAAATCGCAAATCCCTATCAGTGAAGAGACTCGACAATTTATCGATGAAATGTGGGAAGATGGTCAAAGCTTAGAACTGCTGGTAGATTTTGAACGTCCTTAAGAAATGCCCACTAGAGATTCTGATAAAATGATGTAGAAAGGCTATGCCTAAAACAACGATTAGGGTAGTAGCTCATATTGCCACACTTCCCGACAAAGTAGAAGAAGTTAAATCTGTTTTGCTAAGAATTATTGAGCCGACACGCCAAGAAGACGGCTGCATCGTTTACGAGCTTTTACAAAATCAAAAAGACCCTACCGATTTTACCTTTGTAGAGGAGTGGGAGAGTCAAGAATTGCTAAATGCTCATCTAACTTCAGTACATATTGCGGAAGCTTTGTTGCAACTGAAGGGTTTGATTGCAGCTGAACCCGATATCCGCGTTTATCAGTTACTAGGATAGGCGTCTGGCGGCAAGTGAGCTAGAGGAGTTACTGCGTTTGATAAAATTGATAGCTTTATCGGCTTGAGCTGGAGTCATTTTAGTGTTAAAGCCTACTTTGAGATACTGATACTCAGTTGTTTGTGCTGCCATAGCTCGATGATTCTGAACAGAGGTTGTACTTATACTTATTGTTCCCACTCCGAAGTATGGGGAATCAGCAAGCTTTGAGAATTTCTCAATCAGCAGGATACGACAGCTATTGCCAGTTGCGGTGTCATATCATCTGAATCTGTCTTAGTTTTGTTTGCCCTTGCGCCAAAAATGCACATCCACAGCTTATCAATGATCAATTTGATGATTGCTGCTGATAAGCCAGATACACAGCCTCTAAAAATTGGTTTGCGGTAACTCCTTTCGGTACCTTGTTCAAAGCAATGACACCTTTGATTT
>NZ_DATNPA010000732.1:0-11278 GCF_036703385.1 Allocoleopsis sp.
TGGTGGATCGGATGACTGCTGAGAGGCAATCAGCGATAACTGAGAACGAGTCCAGGCAATCTTACCCTGTGGGGTTCTGGGGTCGCAGACATGGAGCAACGTCACCTGAGCTTGATTGACCTGAGCTAAAATCTGGGCAAAGCGCACAGGTCGTATCGCTGAGGTTGATAAATTTTCTACGGGTACTAGAATCCGCCGAATTTTCAGCGGGGAATCCAAAAGCCGTGCCACTGCGACTAAACAGTGCGCCGACCACAGAACACTATCCGTCACATTACCGAACAAGCGGGCACGAAACCCTATTCGTCCACTCGATCCGAGCACAATCATACTGGCATCTTGTTCGCGACTCGCATGGGTAATGGCTGGAGCGATGTCGTACTCAATTCGCAGTTGCGGTGACGCCTCAACGCCCAATTCTCGACTCAGCTCTTGTGCCCGGTCGAGCAACATCTGGCTTCGGTGAACCGCTTTATCCATTTCCGGGTCATCCATGCGAGCATGAGCCTGTGCGATCGCCAATGGTACAATTCGACCCCTTTCGTGCCGTGCCAGCAACGTTGCCATTTCCATCAAGTACCGTTCGGTTTGGGGATTTGAAATCGGCACCACAACGGTAAACTCCCCTGTCTTTTTCGACTCTGCTGGAAGGTCTAACGGCTCAGCATCAGCTAGAGCCGATGCATCTGGGGTCAGTTGAGCCGCCGCTCGTGCCGTAATCAACGGCCCCATAATTGATGTGACCAGCATCATTAAGATCACACTATTGAGGACGGCTTCATCGAGAATCTTCTCCTGGTATCCCACCAGGGTTGCCGCCAGAGTCGCCGCCACTTGGGGTAAAGAGAGTGACCACATCGTCAGCAATTGCTGTTGATTGTATCGATAGACCAGCTTGATGATATAGGCTGCAACAAACTTACTCCCGATTAACCCCCCGATAATTGCTACCGTCAGTCCAAAAGAGGACAGGGTTTTAACAAAGGAATTGAAATCGAGCAGCAAGCCCATATCCACAAAAAAGATTGGGATAAACAGCACACTGCCAATAAACTCGACCTTTTCCTTAACCGGCCCATCCCCGACAACGTCGTTTACGGCTAAACCCGCAAGGAAGGCTCCAACTATTTGTTCAACTCCAACTAGCTGCGCTCCTACCGCAGCAAGAAACACCGCCAACAGTACAAATAAAAATTGATTGCCTTCATCACCTTTAGTACGACGAAAAAATTCTTTCCCCAGCCGATCAAAGCCAAATAAGATGGCGAGTGAATAGATGGCTAACGATACGAGCAAAATCGCTAAGCTGGCGGCTGAAAAGTTTCCCTTATTAACACCGACACAAATGGCTAGAACCAGCAAAGCGCCAATATCTGTAAAAATAGTGGCACCAATCGTGACGGTGACAGCTTCATTGTTGACGACACCCAGACGCTGCACAATCGGATAGGCGAGAAGCGTATGGGACGCCAGTAGGGAGCCAATCAAAATAGACGCATTCCAATCAAAGCCGCCAACCAGACGACCGACTAGGGTGCCGGTAATTAACGGCACGAGGAACGTCGTGCTACCAAATCCTAGGGAGCGATTTCTGGTTTTGCGGAACTGCGTGAGGTCAATTTCTAGCCCTGCGACAAACATCAGATAAATTTTTCCGATGTCTGAGAGCAGAATCATCGTCTCAGATTTGTTGTTAAGTAAGTTCAGTGCATTTGAGCCTAGTAAAACCCCTGCTGCCAACAAACCCACTAATCCAGGCAGTCGCAGTCGCTCAAATATCGGAGGCACCAATAAAATAACGGCTAAAAGGAGCGCAAAGGAAACAACGGGTTCTTTGAGAGATTCTGTAATTGATTCCATAAGCACCGGGCTGAGGAGGTAGATGGCTGGCGTAGCTGATGAGTGAGCTGAAACAGGGATTACTCCAAAACAGTTGTGCCTCTCAAGTTCCTTGCAGCGTTAAGGGCTATGGAATCTTAACTGTAAATCTTGGTTGTAACTTCTTTCTAGGGAGGGAATTAGGCTTTTCTAGGCGACGGCGACCCTCTAGGGTAATCCAGAGAAAGCAATCGCTCTCTCGCCCCTACGCGCTATTTTTTGAGTTATTAATTGATTACCAGTGAATTTGGCTCAAAATATACCGTAAGCGGTCATAATCATCCTTGAGTAGGATGCTCAATGTTCGTCCGGCTTTCACTAACCAATCACGGTCAGCCTTGCGTAATTGATAAACCTCTCGAATTGCCGCTGCGGTTAGGGCTTCTACTGGCGCTCCATTTACTTGCAACAGCGTCCGTAAAAAATCCAACTGTTCGCTGAAGTGAATAATCTCTTCGGGTTGGCACTGGTAGACCGCTTGATGAATTTGCGGCGGACGGGGGGGAAGATACTGATAGGCGGGGCCACTGAGATACTTTGAACCGTTACTCCCCTGGCTTGGCGGCGTAAATCCTACAATCGCCGCACGAAACTCGGTTTTGAGCATGGCAAAAATTTGAGGCTGCTGCTCTCGCAATTCTTCCAGTGACAACCCCAACGCTCTGGCTCGATGTACAGAATCGATTGGGCTGGTGGTGGCATAATAAACCACGGCTAGGACTTGATTTCCTGACTCTTCATCCACAGACCTCACCCAGCTCCCAAAGGGAGGCATCACCGGAAAGCTTAAATCTTCCGGCTCGAGACACTGAGCCAAAAACTCTGTTGTTGCTGTTTCGATCACCTCAGCAATGTGATGCTCAGGGCGATCGCCAAGTGAAAACTGGGGTAGAGGAAGACGCATAGGAAGTATGAAGGATTTTCGGCGTAGCCGTTGCCGCAAATTACGATGAAGCTGATGATTGGTCAAAGCTTCAGGAAGGACTCAACCGATATGCAAGCGATTAACTCCCTTTTCATATTTCATATGTCATCCTTCATCCTTGATACTTCATCCTTTATTTGCCCTTTTTCCCTGTTGTGAGTTCAACAGCTTCTAGTTCAGAGAGTTGGAACGTGACTAACTTGTCCCAGTTGCCTCCTTCAAATAAGACCGCCGCTTTGCCATCACTCACACGTTGGACGAGTCCTTGAAAGTGGTAATAGATGTCGTTAGCATTAATGACGCGAACAATCGAGCCTGGAAGAATCATGAATCTCTACGAACTGAGTTTGTATTAATAGCTTACTAGGAGTCAGTCGTCACTGATCATTGATCAAAACTATGGTCTGACGACGAATGACTAATAACTAAAACTTTAATCGAGGTCGATGATTGGCTACTGATTGCACCAACCCAAGACCGAGAAAGTTCGCCAGCAGAGCCGATCGCCCATAACTGAGTAAAGGCAGCGGAATACCGGTAATGGGAGCCAAACCAATATTCATCCCGATGTTAACGACGGTCTGAAACACAATCATGGATAGAACACCGATGGCTATGAGAGAACCAAAGTTGTCCTTGGCATTCTGAGCAATAATCACCAAGCGCAGGCAGAGGAACCAGAAGGCGAGGAGGACACATAAGCTGCCGATGAACCCCAGTTCTTCCCCAATCGCGGAGAAGATGAAGTCAGTATGCTGTTCCGGGATAAAGCGGAGTTGGGTTTGGGTGCCTTGGTGAAGTCCTCTTCCCCAAATCCCACCAGCTCCGATCGCAATCTTAGATTGGATCAAGTGGTACCCTCCTCCCAGGGGGTCTTTATCGGGGTCTAAAAATAGAAGCAGGCGATCTTTTTGATAATCCTTCAACAAGCCCCACAACAGGTGCCCTAAACCACCGGAAACCGCATTCACGGCTAAGGCTCCTAAGGCTCCTAATATCGGCCAAGAGAAACTGCGCCAGCCAATATACACCATTCCGCCTACCCATAAGAACCACGCTGGTAAAAAGGCGTTGAAGACGATCGCTGAAATAATGGGAGAAAGCATCAGTATCAGCCAGCCTGGATTGGCATTCCCCCAATAGAGCATTCCCATCGTAATGGAACCGAACACCAATGAGGTTCCTAAGTTAGGTTCCAAAAAGACAAAGATCCAGGGAACGGCTGCCACTCCTAAGGCTCTCAAAACAGCCATCAAGGTTGAAGCGGGTTCTGAGTGGAGAATCGCAGCCAGACTAACAATCAACCCAATTTTGGCGAATTCAGAGGGTTGAACCTGGAAGCCCAAGATGCCGATCCACCGTTGAGCACCGTTGGCAGTGCTACCAATGAGCATCACCGCGATCAGACCGACAATCGTGATGCCATAAACAACCCAATGCCATTGAATGAGGATTTCGTAGCGCCATCGTGCGATCACTAGTATTATGGCTAGCCCAATACCGCCAATAATCCAATGCCACCACCAGTCCGTCTGCCCATTATTCAGTTCAGCACTGCGAATCATCACCCCACCAAGACCGGTGAGACCCAGGGTTAAGCCTAAGAGCGGCCAGTCTAGTTGCTGCCAAGGTGCCAGGAACGACTTCCATCGCATCCCAACGTGCGTACCAAATAGTGTTCGTTGCAACATATCAAGCTGTGAAGGTTCTTATTGTTAGCAATTAGCTCGGCTAAAGTCTAAGTTTCAGGAATTTTAGAAAAGATTTTGTGATGAAGCGTCAAGACTGAACAGGGCTGCTCCTCAACAGGTTTGTTCACTAATTAACAGCGGCAATTTGATGCTCGATCCATTTCACACCATCCTTCATCCTTCACTCTTCAATGGCTACTGAGGGCTGCGACGGAGACTTTGGCTGCAATCTGGGATGCGATCGCAACGAGTGCTTTAGCCGATGCTGACTCCGGGTCGGCAACCACAATTGGCACTCCCGCATCGCCTCCTTGCCTGAGGGAAATTTCTAGGGGAATACAGCCTAACAAGGGAACATTCAACTCCTTTGATGTCTTCTCGCCGCCACCCGAACCAAACAGATCGTACTGGCGATCGGGTAAATCGGGTGGGATAAAGTAACTCATATTTTCCACAATTCCCAGTACAGAGATTCCCATCTGTTGAAACATCTTTAATCCCCGGCGGGAGTCCAATAACGCTACGGTTTGCGGCGTTGTCACAATCACAGCTCCTGCCATCGGGACGGCCTGACTTAAGGTGAGTTGGGCATCACCAGTTCCAGGTGGCATGTCCACAATCAAATAATCCAATTCGCCCCAATTGACCTGGTAAAGAAACTGGCGGATTATACCATTCAACATCGGTCCTCGCCAAATCACGGGCTGGTCTAGGTCAATCAAAAAGCCCATTGAAACCAGTTTGACACCGTGGTTAAAGGCCGGTTCCAACACCTCTCCCTTGGCACCTTGCTGCACCGACACCTGGGCAGTGGCTAACCCCAGCATCGCTGGTGTATTGGGGCCATAAATATCCGCGTCAATCAAACCCACTTTGGCTCCCGCCTGCGCTAAGGCTACTGCCACATTCACCGCTACGGTGCTCTTGCCAACACCCCCCTTACCACTGGAAATTGCCACAATATTCTTGACCCCATCGATTCCCGTGCGATCGGGCAGCGATTTTTGCTGAGGTGTTTCAGCGGTGACATCCACCACAACTTTTTCCACACCGGGTAATTGCTTTACTGCCTTCTGGCAATCCTCAACAATAAATTCCCGCAAGGGGCAAGCGGGCGTTGTCAATACTAAGGTAAAGCTAACCGTACCTTGGTCGATTGTGACATTCCGGATCATGTTCAATTCGACCAAACTCTTGCGGAGTTCGGGGTCTTGAACGGGTCGTAATACGTCTAGAACTGAACTAGCATCAAGCATAATAGATTCACATTCCTGGCCTCAGTGATGAAGTCTGGGGCAGATTCGTTAGGGATTCTTCATAGATCTTAAGGGTTTGTTGCTGAATTGATGGTTAATGAATAACGATTAGCTTATTTCTGACTCGGACTAATCTTGAGTGTGAGACTATAATCCCGATCAACGGGTTTACCGGCCATCAAAGTAGGACTAAACCTTAGCTTGGCGATACTCTTGTTAGCCAGGAGCTTAGCTTTATCAGCACTGAGATTTCCTGGCAGCTCTTGAGGCGGAAGCCTTACCAGGGTTGCTTTTCCAGTGGACTCAATGATTATTTCCACCTTCAACGCCAAGTCCCGATCTAACGTTATTCCCAGTTGTTTGAGTTCAGCGCCAGATAATTTGCTGTTGCCTTCTAGCAGAGAGGCTAGTTTGTCATTGTAATTGGGGTCGTTAGGGTGGAGAATCTCACCGTTGTTAGCAATCGGGTCAGGTGTACCTGTACTGGAAATTAAGATACCCCCTGACTGAGAGTCCGATGAGTTCTGATTTCCGCCTGACCCATTGGAAGCGACGGGACTGGGAGAAGGAGAGGTTGATGAGCCATTAGTCTCGTTCCCCTTGTTATTGGGTGAGTCAGGCTTGCTTGAGGAAGTCTGTGTTCCAGACTGATTGTTTTGGGAAGAAATGGGAGCAGGCGAGGGCTTCTGTGTGGGTGTTCCCGGTGAAGGCTTTTGAGATGGGTTGGTTGCAGGCGATTTTTTCACCGTTGGAGACTGTTTCGGAGACGGGGTTTGTTTACCTGCTTGAGTAACACCGGGGGATGTATTCGTCTTCGGCAAGTCTGCGGGGAGTGAAGTTGAGGCGGTTTGACTGGTAGGCACCTGCTTGGGTGTCTTGGTGGGAGTGTTTACCGAGGGCAAGTTAGTGGGAGCAACTGATGCCGTTGTTGGCGTGGGTTGAAGTGGCAATGAGGCTTCGGACGCTTGGGCAATGACATCGACAGGAATGAGAGATCTAGCGGAGTGAAAGCTGTTGATGCGTACCATCAGCCATAAACGCAGCATTCCCAAGACAAATAAATGAATGACCAGAGAGCTTAAAACAACAGTCGCCCAAAGTCCTGGTGGGTCAGAGTGACGCCGCTCACTCAGCGGAGTGTTAGCCGTTGGCTTCTGATTTTGTTGTGTCATTCTTGCTCTCACAGGTGACGCCCTTCTCTCTAATACTGCCAAAAAGCTCCTGTACGATCTGGACAAACGGCTGACATCACTAAACTATTTATACAAAAAGAGTATTTTGTCACGCTCAAACCAACTATAGAGAGCCATCATCGGCATGAAAGAAAATAATCCATCCCTGCCATTACGGGTTGTAGCCATTATCCTTGTCGTCCTGCTTTGGTTGACGCTGAGCGGGTGGGAAATTCAAGTTTCCAAGACCGTTGCAAATCCGAACTCTGTGTATCAGGAACGAAGGGTTCACAGCTCAGACGGTATTGGCAAATTTTACATGGGGCGAGAAATCGCTAAAGTAATGGGACATACAGAAGCCTTGTGGCTAGAACGACCGAGTCGAGAGACGACTGAGCAGCCACAGCAATTACTAGACAGCCTTAACCTGAAACCCACCGATGTGGTGGCGGATATTGGGGCAGGAACTGGCTATTTTAGCTTTCGCATCAGTCCACGGATACCTCAAGGGAAGGTGCTGGCAGTGGATATTCAGCCGGAGATGCTCGATATCCTGAATTTTCTAAAAACAGAGAATAAAGTTACCAACGTTGATCCGATTTTGGGAGATGTTACCAAGCCTAATTTACCCCAAAACAGTGTGGACTTAGCTCTGATGGTAGATGCTTATCACGAGTTTGAGTATCCCAGAGAGATGATGGAAGGGATTGTGCGATCGCTCAAGTCGGGTGGACGGGTAGTACTTGTGGAGTACAGGCGTGAGAACCCCTTGATTCCTATTAAAGGCATCCACAAAATGACTCAGAAGCAAGTGCGTAAAGAAATGTCGGCAGTGGGTTTGCAATGGCTGGAAACCAAAAACTTTTTACCTCAGCAGCACTTTATGGTGTTCCAGATCCCAAGCAAAGGCTAATTTACTTGGTCTCAAGTAGTTGCAATCCCCACACACTCTCCTAAAACCACTCATTTGATGAACGGGAAAAGGTCAAACTCTTGACGAATTTCCAACAGCGAACGGTCTAGCATTAGTTCAAATTCAAGAAATGGGACAAAATGCTGACGATTGCGATTTTTTAGCCACATTGAAATCAACTCTGGCAACAATCGCGGCAATTCAAACAAGATTGCACTGTACAGCCAAATTACACCATCACGTTGTATCAAGTCGGCGTACATCACATCTACGGCTGGATTCTTCCGTTCGCGCAGGTAATCTCGGAACTTGAAATCACTTGTCAAAAATGTCAGTGGCAGAATCTTGAGTTCATCGTACATGTCCGTATCGCAGCCATAAATGACGTGACTAGCATCATGGGCGAGTAAGATCTTGGCAAAATCCTTTGGTTGGGTGCTGGGATGGGTAAAGTCGGAATTGACAGCGTAGTATTCCTCCAGCCCTTCATGGAGTGTCTGGAGACTATTTTTGTCTGTGTAACGAGGACGAGGACGCTGGTTCATAATTCAGCACTCTTGCTTTCGATACGATAACGTTTCGTAATGTAGCCTAACATGTATGAGTGATACTGAAAAAAAAACGCTGGGACGTCCTCGCAGTGCCCAATCTCATCAAGCCATTCTGCAAGCGACCCTTGAATTGCTGGCAGAAGTAGGATTTGAGCGCATGAGTATCGACGCGATCGCAGCCCGTGCAGGTGTTAGTAAACCCACGATCTACCGACGCTACAAATCCAAGGAAGAACTCGTTGCAGATGCCATTGAAAGTCACAGAGAAGACGTTATCATTCCCGACACAGGTAGTTTTTGGGGCGATATAGAAGCACTAATTCAAAGTGCCGCACAAATTACCCTCAGTCCCTTGGGACGACAAACAGTTGGCATGATTATCAGCAGCGCAACTAGCAACCCCCCGTTTGCTCAGGTTTACTGGACAAAATATTTACAACCTCGACGACAAGCTTTTGCGATTGTCTTGGAACGAGCAAAAGCAAGAAATGAAGTTAAAACCGAGGTTGATTCCAATCTAGTTTTCGACATCATGAGTGGAGTGATGCTTTATGCATTAGTTTTTCAACCCACGACTGAACCTTGGGAAGCGTATGTTTCCCGCGCCTTAAAGCTTGTCCTAAAAAATGCAGTGGTCTAGTTCTGATAAAGGTCTTCCTCGCCTGTTGAGCTTTCATCAGTTTTGAGATAGTTTCTAGGGGAGCGATTGACCCAAATAGGCAGCGCGGAGCGATCGCATAATTTCTCCGTAGCAAACGTACCAAAAATAAAAGACGATATTGATTTCACTAAACAACTTTGGGAAACCTTCTAAAAGGCTAGAAAATGCCCCAATGTTTAAGTGTAATGAGTCTATCAGGATACCAAAGGCTAATAAGCCCAAACCAACGAGTAATATCCAGTAGGGAGTTGATTTAATTCGTCGATTGAAAGCCAATCCGTATCCCAGAAGAATAATGGCGTAGACGGAGATAGTTGCCAGTTTGGGAAAGCCTGCGATGCCAAGGATGACGTGAAGGCGATAAATTTCGTTAAACAGGAAACCTCCCGTTAGCAGCGCAGAATACAGAATAAATATATTCTCTGTCCGACGAGGTTGAATTCGGCTGAGTAAGGCAAAAGTAAAAGCACAAACTACGGGGGGCACACAACACAGAATTTGGAAGGTATGGGTCAAGAAAGCTACATCAATAGAACGATGGAAAGGAGGTTGAAGAAATAAGTCACTGACAGATGAACCGAAGAATTTGGCATAAATAATTAGAGCTAAAACTAGCAGAAGAGATGCGCTATTGAGCCAAAAAACAGAACGGTAAGATTTCATTAGATCACTTGGCAGGGAGTTGGCTCAATAGAGATACAGGATGAGAGGAGCTAGTTCCGCAAATCTAGCGATATTTCATTGAAGAAAGTTTTTTCTCAACTATCTCTTCTTACCAAATTTCGCTTTTAAGTCCTCAATGGTGGGCGATTTTGGCTCTGTACGCTTGCTGATTTTTTTGCTACTTCCGTCACCAATTGGCTTATCCGGCGCTCGCATGGATAGGCTAATTCGCTTTAATTTCTCGTCCACTTCCAGCACTCTTACTTTCACCACTTGTCCTACTTTGACAATTTCTTTGGGGTCTTTGACAAATCGATCTGCCAGTTGTGAAATATGCACTAACCCATCCTGATGCACACCGATGTCAACGAACGCGCCAAAGTTAGCAACATTGGTCACAATACCTTCAAGTTCCATGCCAATTTGAAGGTCGGAGATTTCCTTGACTCCTTCTTTGAAGGTGGCATACTTAAACTCAGCGCGTGGGTCTCGTCCTGGTTTTTCCAATTCGCTGATGATGTCCCGTAACGTGGGAATGCCGACGGTATCGGTAACGTATTTTTTCAAATCGATTGACTTGAGCTTATCTGCCGCTTGAGATATCTGTGTTAGGGGAACTTTTAGATCGGATGCGATCGCTTCCACTACCGGATAACTCTCAGGATGCACCGCCGTATTATCCAACGGGTTCTCACCATTACGAATTCTCAAAAAACCCGCCGCCTGTTCAAACGCTTTTGGCCCCAACTTCGGCACTTTAAGCAGTTTCCGGCGATTGGTGAACGCACCATGCTCGTTGCGATAGGCGACAATGTTTTTTGCGATCGTTGGCGTCATGCCAGAAACAAAGGTCAGGAGTTCCTTGGATGCCGTGTTTAAATCCACACCCACATAGTTCACACAGCTTTCAACGGTTTCATCCAGCTTCTTCTTGAGCAGCTTCTGATCAACATCGTGCTGATACTGTCCCACACCAATCGATTTGGGGTCAATTTTAACTAATTCAGCGAGTGGGTCTTGCAAGCGGCGTCCAATACTAATCGCACCCCGTACCGTTACATCTTGGTCAGGAAACTCCTCCCGTGCCACCTCACTTGCCGAATAAATCGAGGCACCCGACTCATTGACAATCACTTTAATCGGCTTGCGTTCCAACGTCGCTAGCACTTCCGTAACAAACTCATCCGTTTCGCGGGAGGCGGTACCGTTACCGATCGCAATTAGTTCAATCTTGTACTTCTCGATCAGGTTCTTGATGATACTAACCGCTTGAGTACGTTGTCCAGCACCTGTATGGGGGAAAATAGTTTGGTATTCCAAAAATTTCCCGGTTTCATTGAGGACAGTCACCTTACAGCCAGTCCGAAATCCAGGGTCAATGGCTAAGGTTGGCTTCATTCCCGCAGGTGCAGACAGCAGTAACTCACGCAGATTAGTTTCAAACGTCTTGATTGACTCGATATCAGCGTAAGCTTTTCGATCGGTGCGAACTTCCGTTGTCAGGGAAGTCTTCATCAGACGGTTGAAGGCATCTTTGAGCATTCCCCGGTAAAAGTCCCGAACTGCTG
>NZ_DATNPA010000733.1:0-10269 GCF_036703385.1 Allocoleopsis sp.
AGTTCGGTTTGGAAAACATTTTCATAAGTAAACCAACTCCGAGGATACAGCGCCTGATAAGTACCCGTATTGTCTTTTGATTTTTGCGAAGCCGGATAGCATTGCCACGCGCTAAGACTACCATCCTCCGGCGGTTCAGTACACAGAGCATAAGCTTGCTTGGGTGCGTTCTCTGACTGCTCAAACACACTAAACTGACAAGCTGGAAGGCTTCTAAAGGTATGCTCTCCTCCATCCAAGTGCCACAAATTAAAGTCCCCTCGTGGAGAACGACCGATGCAACCCGCCCCAAACCCTCCAAGAGGCATACCATGCCAAGGGCCATCGTCGAGATTACTTGCGTAGCGGACGGTGTAAGGGTTGTCCCAGCCAAGACCAATGGGACGCTTCCAGGTACACTCAGGGATTTTTGGACGGGGAGGTTGATAGATCATGCCCTGATTTTACCGAGATTAGGGTCACATGGATTGCCTCCAAGTCCCATTCTCTATGACTAATGAACGTTGGCTGAACACAAGCCATGATACTGTTTCTTCACGTCTTCAAGGGTTCTACGCAAGCCATCAGCATGGAGCCAACCCACAAAGCCCCCATAGAGGCATTGTCCCTCGTTGTTACCAATAAAGACATGCTCCACCTGTAAAGGATTTCTCCAGGTACGAATTGTAATGCCGTTGTGGAACCTGATATAGGCTCTTGAGCGGTAGAAATCTCGTCGATGTGCATCAGTTATCCCAGGAACTAACCGTATCTGTTGAATTAATAGAGTACTGAAATCGGGTTCTCGCTCATCTACGAGTATTTGGGGATTTGTCCAAAAATTCTGAATGGTTGCCACAACCTCCGGGTGATTTTTGAGAACAGCATGAGATAAAGCAGGTAAGCAGATAAACTGCTTGGCTCCTGAAAACTTGGTTGTTTCTATCGTAATTGTGCCGTCGCTGCCATTATCAATATCACCAGCAATGATTAATGTAGGAATGGCTGTGGCAATTAACTCAGCCATCTCCCGACGATTGATGCCTAAATCGCGTGCCATACCGATGCCGATTCCCAGAGGGTCGAAAATTCGTGCTAAATCTGCACCACCAATGGGAGAAGCAATGAGCACTAATGAGTGTACCTGCGACCACCATTCGGGGTGACGGCTGAGGACTTCTAGCCAGATTAAGCCACCCATTGAATGACCGATAATTTTGATGGGTGTCTTGGGATATCTGACAAGGGTTTCTAGGAAAATTTGTTCTAATTTGTGAATCAGGGGGTCAATCCTGATCCAGGTTTTTATCCAGCCTAAATCGGGTGCTACGATTAGAGTCTTTGGTGTGGCAAGAGAACGCGCTAGAGAAGCGATCGCCTTACTGTCATCTGCCCATCCGTGTTGGGCAAATAAAACAAAATCAGGTGAAATAATCACAGCCCTTGACTCCAGAACGCTTAGAGTGTGTTTTTGATTGTAGTCAGTACCATCACTCAATCGTTGTGATAGTTAGACGCTTTAACGAGTGTCTCAAGGGTTGGCAAAAGAAGTCTCCAGCTTCAAGGTTGGCAAGAATCTGTCGAGCCGCACAAAGCAACAAACTTGTTTGTATTAGGCGCTAAGAGCCTTCTCATATGCAGCGTTACCCGTGTCCCGCTCCGTCGAGTTAATGTGAGAGAAGTCATGCTCGTGTACTACTGTAAACCATCCCCGATCGCGATAAGATTCACTGACAAGTTCTGCATAGCGTCTGGTATGGAATATGCCGGCAACAAACGCGCGATCGCCTAGTAGGCATTCTGCTTTTGCCTCTGGTATTGCTCTGACAATTTCTGTTTCCTGCTCTTGGTTTTTCGGGTGAATCACTATGCCATAGTACGTTGTTTGGTTTCTCTTGGCAGAGTTATCCACCATACCCCCTATCTCCTCAGCAATTACCTCTTCCTCTGGCGTTATTTTCTCGTCGGCTGCGATTAATGCTTGCACTAAATCGCCTAAAAGTTGTACCTGTTCTGTTGGAGGCTGTATGGCGAGGTAGTCCTGAACTAACTGGTGCAAAGTATTGAATTTATCAATTCCTTCTTCAGGGGGTTTGCCATCGAGAATAAGCTCAGAATCAATTCCTAATTGATTTGTAAATAAATGAAGGTATTCACGCTCTCTCTGATCCAGCTCATCATCAAGCCATGCTAGGCGATGTAAAATTGCTACAATTTGATGGTTTTCTGGGAAACTTATTATTGATTTTACCAGATTTCCCACTTCATTTTTATCTTGGTTTACCGCTCTGATTAATTTTTGCCAAATTCCTAAATACCGATGTTCTTTAACCCAAAATCCAATCCCTGTTATAATAAGAAAACCTGTATAGACAAACCACAAAAATTGATAGAGTGCATCGCCATAGTTTCCCTTGAGGCTGTAATTAATGAGAAACGGAATTATGGTAACAAAACTAATCAATTGCGCCGCAACAGAAATACTATCAGCAACAACAGGTTCCTGTTTACGGCTCCACATTTTATTGATATTCAAGTAGACTACAATGGCATTGATAGCTACTGATAAATAAATTGACCATTGTAGAAGTATTTCGATAAATTTCATGGTTGGAGGCTGGTTCTAATCTTATGATTTCTAGGTCTCGCGACGGAAGTAGATTTTTCCCATAATGAATGTTTCGCTGGATTGGAGCAGCCACAATGTTAGCTCATATCATGTCCGGTTGAATACCCATAGTTGAGACAGACGCCCAGACGTGGGAACGCGGAGAAATTTTGATTATGGGCAATTAACCGAACTTGATAAGCTGTCGTGCATACAAGTTGCACTCGTTGGTAATGGGGAATTGAGCATTGATAATTAATGAAATTCTTTCCCTATAAGGTTTTCCATCTCCCATTACCTATTACCCATTACCGACTAGCCGTCTTGAATATATGCAAGTTTTAAACATAACAGCTTATCATAGGCTCAATCTATCCCTCTTCTGCCAATCCAGGGAACTAAAAATCACAGTCAGTTGACTACCTCTTTGACAATGTAGGCTTTTTCAGATCTTTAATTTTCTTGAGTTGATGGCAATTTGAGTAATTCTTCCAGGCTGTCTCGACTTGTATGAGAGTCAATTAACTGCTCAATATCATTTTGCAGTTTTTTGGCGAGATTATCTAATGGGATATCGTTGGCGTCATAACCAAAAGGATTTTCAATCTCTAATCCAATGGCTTCAATCCCAAAGAGGGCGAAAGTAACGATTCCAACCGTAGGAATAGTCCACCAGTGCAAATCCTTAACCAGTTGAAAAGGTAATGCGAAACAATACAAAATTAACAGATGCCTTAAGTGAGTCGAATAAGCATTGGGCATGGGAGCTGCCAAAATTCGCTCACAACAGGACAGAATCTCAACGAGTTGATCGAGTAATTTGTTATGGGCTTCAAGCTGAATGGTATCAATATACTTCTGATTGTAAAGCTTATCAATATAATCACTGAGCCATTTAGCTATTTTAAGGGGCATATTTGTTGCTGTTTGGAGTTCTGCATACTGGTCTGGAGAAACAATTTCCTTGAGGCGGTCGTTTACACTTTCTCTTCGTAGATGTAAGTTAAAGGCGGTATAAAATCCCCCAACCAGTCGCATATGAGTAATTTTTGCTGGGAAGTCCTCTAAGCTTTTTTGAGGAACATTTATTAATATTTTTCTCGCCAAATTTCGTCCTGTGAATACTAGCGCTCCTGCTAATTTCCAACCTTCCCAAAATCTTTCATAGGCTGTGTTTGTTCTAAAAACTAAGAGTAAGCCAAGAACGATACCCGGAATTAAACCGGCTAAAGCTGGCTGATGAAAAGAATGGAATCCTCTCTGATAACTCAGGGTAATAAGTAGAGCAAATATCATGCTTAAGAATACCTGTTGCTTAATAGCAGGGATGACAGAGCTTCTCAAATTGAGTACACTCTTCAACCAATTATTGTGTTCAGGATTCATATTGACTTCCTTTATTTGTATGAGTTTGTTCTATTGAGCTAGAGTAATTTTTCCAGTTTGTTGGCAACTTGTATTAGAGTTGTTGTCAGAAATGCTATCAAGTCTTGGTTTTCTTCATGGGCATCTAACATAAAAAAGACGAGAACGGCTAGTACGCGATCGCTTACAACAAGGGGAATACCAAATCCAGTTTTTACGCCAAACGCTTTGGCAATTTGATTCCGCAAAAAGACTCGTTCAGATACAGAACAGGCATCAGGGAGCCACTCAGGTTGTTGGGATGACCACACTCTCCCTGGTAAGCCAACACCGGGTGGAAAGGTAAATCCTTTTGTACAGATACGAAACTGTTCTAAGGCATCTATTTGGGCATTGCTTCTATGAGGGGTAATGTAAAAGGCTGAGTATAGTTCTAAAATCGTGCCTTCTTTGCAAGGAATCCATACTTCGCCATAGTCCCAGTGTGTGAATTCACAGATGTTATGAAGTAGGCTATTGAGCGCGGTGTTAAGATTGGGTGCCTCGTTAATCGCTTGCTCTAGAACTTGCTGTATATCTAAGGATAAATTGCTCATGGTTGCATCTGTGAATAGAGAAGAAATACGGTAGGCGTGGTCTCTTGTCGCCGAAACCCAGCCTACCTAGTACGAGTTTTTAGCTCTTGGCAATGGCTGTATGGAATGGACAACCTTGGGTTTCGGTTGTTGTCTTCCAAGGATCGGGCTGATAGAAATAGTTGGGTTTGAGCAGCCGATTTTCAAACTCCAAGGGATAAACTGGGGTGGTTGAGGCGGATAACGGTGGTAAGAGCCAGCGCCAGTCTCCGTGCACGGGACGATCGCACTGACGCTCATCCTCTGTAAAACGCATGAAGGAATCGGTTAGGGTGTGATGGTCAAGTATCCGGACACCGTGTTGCTTGTAAGAGTGCAGTACGGCGACGTTGAGTTCCACCAATGCCGAATCCTTCCACAGAGTCATGTTGTCGCTGCAATCCAACCCCATCTTTTCGGCAATAATGGGCAGCATATCGTAGCGATCGCGATCACTAAAGTTGCGCCCACCAATCTCTGCTCCCATATAGAAACCGTTGAAGGGCGCGGGGTACTGAATACCGCCTAAATCCAATACCATGTTGCACACAGCAGGCAAGGCAAACCACTTCAACCCCAATTCCTCAAACCATGTGTATCGAGGATGGGAAATCGGTACTTCCATAATGATTTCCGGAGGAATCTCAAACACGCGAGGTTCTCGTCCGGCAACCTGGATAATCAGGGGCAGAACATCGAAGCGCGTCCTTTGACCACCCGACCAACCTAGTTTTAAGGCTTGGTCGGTCAACTCTACGTTTGCCGGATCGCCCAAGATTGTGCCATCGGGCTGACGGTAGCCTGCGTAGCGAAAAACTAGGTTATTCCAGACTCGAATCTTTAAATCAGGTCGAAAAATCGTGATGCTCGATCGCAAATCTCCATTATTCGTCGCCAGCTTAATATGCTCCACTAGCGCTTTGAAAAGTTCCTCCTCGGTTTCCAGATGCCGCATATCCCGCACTTGCAGGTTGCGCCAGAAATTCCGTCCCAAACAACGGTTACTGTTGCGCCATGCCAGCCTACTCCCGTACACGAGTTCGTCGTAGGTGTGTTCGTAACTGCCTGTGTTCTCAATCGATTCTTTCACCTCTTGCCAACGAGGGAGAAAAACGTCGGGTAGTCCTTGTTCGAGATAGCACTGCTTGAGAAAGACTTCAGCTTCCTTCATCAGTGAACCAATTGGCTCAACGTAGATGCTGTATTGTTCTACTGGGGTGATTCCTCCAGCCAGTTGTACGGCAGAACGCTGCACTACTGGGGCTTGGGCTTGTCCTTCCTCATCTAATTTGGAGGAGAACAACTCTTCGCGAATCGCATCCGTTGGCCATCCTGTTTCCTGAAGATAACCCCGAACCGCGTCCATAAAGGTTTGGGGGCCGCACATAAAGGCAACAGCACCCTCGCTGTAAGGATATAGATTTTGCACTCGTTCAGTATTGAGCCTGCCGTCCCTTCGAGTCGCCCGCAGGGTAAAGGTAAGGTTAGGATGTTGTGCGTTGATCTGTTCTAACTCTGACTGGAAGACTAAATCTTCGGGGTGAGGTGCACCATAGTCTAAGTGAAACTTGCGGTTATCTCCCCGATGGACAAGAGTTCGCATCATGGCGATCGCAGGTGTAACGCCAATCCCTCCTGCAAAAAACACTACGGGATTTTCGTCTTCTAGGAAATACTCACCACGGGGTTGAGAAATGCGAAACAGGGAATCTGAGTCCGCGCGATCGCACAACCAACGAGAAAACTCCCCAAACTCTTCCCGCTTGACCGTAATTTCGTAGTGTTCGGTTTGATCGGCAGCAGAACTCAAGGTGTAGGCGCGGGTTACCCAACGATTATCTACCCGCCCCTGAATCAAGATGTGCTGTCCGGGTTTGGAGGCAACTACCGCTTCATGCACGGGGTGAAACTCAAAACGGGTGATGCCAGAACCCAGATTTTCCCTAGCCACGAGTTCCGCCACCGCGAGACTTGCTGAACCGAGCATTTCTTCCAGCAGGGGTTGACACCCCCCACAAATGGATGTTGCCTGAGTGCGATCGGCAATTCGCTCCAGGGTATCGAGTCCCCCTTCAATGAGTTCTCTCACATGACCGCAAGTGGTCTTCGTGCAATTGCAGACCACATCATCATCGGCTCCCAAGTTCGTTGCTTCTTCAATTTGCAGTTCCCCAAGCTCTCGGAACAAGCTCACTTGCCAGCGAGGAACCGGCTTATCTTGAAAGAACAACTGAGTCGCCAATCGTACCCCTGCCCAGCGTCCCCGCACAGATAAACTGACAACTTTGCCGTCTTTTAACTGAAAAACTCGCTCTCCACCTTTTTCTGGTGTATAGCGCACCACTTCTGCATTACTCGTATCTTCCCCAGCCCATTGCCACTCCAGTGCCTCACCATCCAGAGTACGCTGACCGATCAGCAGTCGGTCATTGCTTTGCAACAGACGGGTCGTTAGAGCAGGACGCCCCTCTAATCGCCCTTCATTGATCGTTAAAATTCCTCGTCCCGGCAGAATATGCACGTTGATCAAGTCGAGGGCGTATGGATGTGCCCATTCTGTCAGGGAAATGCTCGATTTACCCAACCACCGAGATAATTCTTGCTTTTTCTCAGGTAACCCGTACTCATTGAGTGCAGCGAGTAAGTCTAATCGGGATTGGGCTGTTTTTTCGTCCATTCCCCCCATCGTCCAGTCATAGAAAGCTGCCGACGCAGGTACGTCGAAATAGCGCACTTCCGTGGGAACATCTGCCAAGATTTTGTCGAGATGCTCCTCTAAGCCATGCATGAACTCCTCAAAGTCGATTGTGCCACTATTGTCTTGATCGGCTTCCTCTAAGATGGCCTGGGCTTCATCGCGACTATATCCGAGTTCCAACAAATAGGGAAAAAGTTCTTCTGCATCGAGCTGTCCACTAGAGTCGAGGTCAATGGACTCAAAACGATTCTGAGCAAATCTACGACTGTTCGCATTTTTGCTGAGTGCCTCGGACAGTCCTCTGGCAATATCATCTCCGGTTAGCTGACTCGGCCCAGTCAAGACATCGGGGGGTTCGTGGTTCAGGTCACCCAGCACCCATTTGTAGAGTGCCTCACTAATCACGTCCGGAGCCAACCACGGCAGGACACTATTCCCCAAAGGCAGCGACAGAGTCCGACGATACTTTAACTCTTTTTTCTGATCGAGGAGGTCAGAAAACAGGGGAGCATGGCGCAGAACTAGGGTTTCCAGTTTTGAGGAGCGCACCAATTTCTCTGCTTGAGCCAAACGCTTACCCAACTCACTGACTTCCGGACACGCCGATGCCACCCATGCTAATCGCTGGACTCCTGCTTCACTCGCAATGTCCAAAAAAGTACGAGTCAGTTGTTCTACCTCAGATAAGTCGGCTGGCATGACGAACATGACAGCTACTTCACAATCCTGAAAGATGTCTTTAACGGCTGGGAAAGATGTACTGTTGAGATTCGACGATTCAACTGCTGTTGAGGCTGTGAATGCCAAACTTGTATTAGAGCGCTTTAAGCCTCGCACCTGAAAGTGAGCTAAAGATTCTAGCAAATGAATCAATTGCTGAGCTGGTGCATATTCCGTTTCTGATGCAAAAACAATCAAATTATTCTTAGACACAACCACTGCGGATACTTGAAAAAAATATTGATTAACTAGAGTGCGTTAAACGCGCTCTGGGGAAGTAATTTAAGACTAAAAAAGTTGCCTACTAATGCCTGAGTTCGTGCCCCTGACAACTAATAACTAAAATCTCTGGTATGCTAAACTCTGACTCTAAACGTTGATTTTTATCCGATACTATTGATTAGACCATAACAGCGTTTTCCCTGCCACCGAACTCGAATTTTGTATCTCTTCTAGTTCATCAACGAGATGGACAGACAGCTCTTGCGTGAGTACATCCAACATTTGCATCTTCATGGGAACAACCAATCCTACTTTCTCCATTGCTTCCAATAACATATTTTTCTCGGCTTCTTCTAAATGACCGTCTGCCTCTAGCAAGCTCGCTAATAAGTTATCTTTCTCTAACAATTCACTCAAATCCTGCTCTCCCAGCATGGGAAGCAATAAGCTCTCGTACTTTTCATCAGGGACAGAAACAGCTAACGCTAATTGCAACATCAGGCGCAAGTTGCTATCAGGCGGAACTGAACACAGAAAAGCCATAATCTTTCCCAGCATTTTTGGATTCATAGGCGAAGACTTAACTTATTTTTGAACAGAAAAAGACCTGATTTAAACGAGGGCTGACACACCAGTCAGACCTGAAAGATTTATATTTGGTTTAACTATACAGCATATTTATTCTTAAACGGATTTTCTTTATATCTCAAGATAGACGATTTTTGAAAATAACATTAAATGTATTAATAAATACAATTTCAATCTCAGCAATATGCGACGTTTTACGCGCAACAGCTTAGCTCATGTCACCAGTAGCATTTCAATAAATCGATTCCAGATTAATGGCTGTCCATCAGTTTGTTGATATAAGAATGCGACTTCATCAGATGACAGGGGCACTTCACCAACGCTAGACAGAGCAACATTCATCTCATCGACGCTGATCAGATTGTCCTCATTGGCATCAATTGGCAGAAAGTACGTTACAAAATCCGCATACTTTGCCATGAGGCGACGGTGTCGAAGCATCAACTCTCCGAATTCCTGGAAATCGATTTCACCACTACCGTCAACGTCCATGCACTTAAAGAGATAAGCTAACTCATCTTCAGACCAAACTTGACCGGCCTGACGCAAATGCACTGCCAATTCTTGGGTCGATAAGCTACCGTTTCGGTCTGTATCGATCGCATCGAACACGTAGCGGAGGTCACCCTTAATCGATGCAGCGGCCTCCTCAAATAGAAAATTACAGGATTTGCCAAGCATTGCACGTTTGAGCTGACGGCGAAAGTTGCTAATCAGGGTCTTAGCGGTAAGGTAGCGCTGCCAATGCTCCTCCGGGCTAGTTACGGCGTGTAGGGCAACTGGAACCAAAGACGGAAGCGATCGCTGCAAAACTAAGAAAAAGCCAATGGTCACGATACAGAACGGTACAGTCAAGGCTGGCAGGCCCAGAGGTGCAAACATGAAGCCAACCACACCACCTGCGATCGCAGCCAGGAAGGCACAGGCAGCACCGATGAGAATACTGTAGAGTGTTGGTGCATAGAACACACCGCCAATAGCCATAGCAGAAAGAACGGCGTTGTAGCTCCACAATCCTGCATACAGTTTATCCGGGGTAACCCCGACCATGAGAGCCGCAACAATCCCTAAGATACTGCCGAGAAGACCTACGGCTGCTCCAATGGGCGTGCACAGAGCAACCGCCAGGAAGATTAAGAGTCCGGCCAAAAATTTGTCTGCGAGGAATACCTGTCCGAAAGCGATCGGAAGCGATGCAGCAATCCGGAACCAGTCGAGCGGTTCTCCCGATGGCAGCAGTTGCGGTGCCGATGCTCCCAGGTTGAAGTAAGGCTGGGGTAGAAACAACACCGCACTCAAGAACAGCAGTGTAGCAATATTGAACGGCAGGGTCAGCAGGGGAACCTTAAACTTGGTGACAAACCAGACACCTACGGTTTTCATGAGTACGGTTGTCAGCGCAGAGAAAAGGATAGTTGCAATGACCCACGCCAAGTTCCAAGCTCCATTGCCTGGTGAGCCAAAAGTTGCCAGCG
>NZ_DATNPA010000734.1:0-5577 GCF_036703385.1 Allocoleopsis sp.
TCTCGCTTGTTGCTGTCTTGAACCCTACTCAAAAAAATTCAGGATACTTTGAAATGCAGAGTCTTCAACAACCTCAAAAATCGCTATTGACCTTTCCCGATGGCACCGTATTAACCTCTGACGATCTTGTTCTGGCGACTCTCCAGCTTGGCTGGTTTCCTGTTCCCTGCAAGATACTTGAAATTCTTGAGCTTCCTAAAGACGGTGAATCTGGTAATGTTCTCGTTCAGCCTCTAATTGCTTTAACTGGCATTGTTACTGGTGATTCCCCGCGATGGGTCCCCGGCTTTTACTGCCGACGACTGGATTGTGAGACAGCGTTGCGAGTCGTTCAGGCATCTAACCAACTTTTGGCGGCTGTTCCTCCCCTTGTGCTCGATCGCTCTCATTAGTCTCATTAATGGCGATACCGGAGGTTAAGAGGAGTTGAAATCTCTTACAACAAGGATAGTAGTTGGCGTACAGCCTATGTTCCCCTGGAGTCTCTTCCAAGGGCAACTGAGCGATCGCCTTGCAGCCCGAATCACAACCCTCTCACCAGGAGGTTGTTGCGTCAGAATATGGCTCAACGCCTACTGAGCCAATATCCCTTGAAGATCGCTTGCTTTTAGCACTAGCTCGAATTGAGGAATTACAAAATAGGGTTCGGATTCTTGAGCAAATTACTTATGCTACCGCAGCTATAAGTGCATAGCTTTACATTCACTTTGACTTTGGCTTATCGTAGCACTACCCTTTTCAAATTACACTCGGTTGGAATTTGACAATGCTCGAACCGTAACCCCCTCGTGTTGCTGTGAGCTGCCGATCGCGTGCTGTACGCTCTTCCTCGTATCCAGAAAGCCGCTGGCATTAATAACTAGCTACTACAAAGGGCTTCACAGGGAAGCCCTTTGTGTTTTTTGCTTATCTGTATTGAGTGTAGATGTGTCCTCCCATGAGTGAAAACCCGCTTTCCACTGGCTAAGTCTTCCTTTCCAATTCACTTTTTATTTGTGCGATCGACTGGAATGGCATTTCTTGGTACTTCCTTTCCTCTGGACTCCATAACCCAAAACCCGCTTCCCAATCTTTTACCCAATTGGGGTTTGTTCGATCTATTTGGCGAAGAAAATTTGTTACTGGATCGAGGACTGATTTTGTATCCGTGTATTCTCCGATTTTCTTCGAGAACACTGAGGTAAGTATCAGTTTCCCCTCAACGCTTTCTCCTGTGGCAGAAAGCCCGGAAAATATATTTTTCACGATCGCCTCATCGGGAACTCCGGGACGGCACGTTACGCACAAAGCAACTTCTATCATTGTTGTAATTTCCCTCGTCTTGTATTTATTTGGCTATTTTTAATAATTTTACCAATGAGATATGAAAAGAATTGGGCATTTGTAATCGCTTAATATTCAAGCGATTACAATACCCAAAGTATATGATGTTTTATTCAGCGTAGGCGGTTTCTCTGAGGTTTAGAGATGCTATGATGTTTAACTCTTCGACTGTGATTACGATTACGCTTTTACCATTTGCTCGACATCTACTTCTATAGGAAAAAGATAGCCGGGATAGCTCCCGGTCTACTCAAGGGCAGTTTTACTTTGCTCTCAAAGGTTTATTCATACACGCGAGCTGACAGGCAAAACGGAATTGTTTCTCCAGCTTCAAGTGATTGGTTTCCGGCAATTTCCAGGCTTCCATCCTCGTTGAACTTTACACTTAGATTGGAAATGACTGTAACTTTACAGTTCAATCTTCTAGCGGCGTGTTCCAGGAATTCTTGCTTTAAATCTCCTGAAATTGAATCAATTGGCGGAGGCGGACTTAGTCTTTCTATCAACTCATCCATCGAGTTTTCGTAGGATGACATTAACTCATCTCTGTCTCGATCGTCGTTCTCCGGGTCAAAACCTGCATACCCTAGCTCGCTTATTGCTTTTATCGGATCTTCGCAGCCGATTGTCCATTCTACGTCTTCGATGTCCCAATTACTGGGGAAAGAGAACGCAAACACGTCCCTTTCAACTTTATGCCACTCTGCTTCATCGGTAGGTTCTTCGTCGGTGAGACAGAACTCTCCTCTCGATCGCAACCAATTTAACCCAATTCTATTAGGAATGGTTTCACCTGGCTTCCAGATTAGATGTTTGACTGGTTTTGTGGAGGCGCAGGTTAACTCATAAGGAGTACCTACTTTTTGACTAATTTCTTCGACAAAACTAGATACTCCGTAATAGCAGTAATAGCAGCTTTCTTGGTCTGTCACCCTTACTTCGTGTTTAATCAGCAAGGGAGCGTTCTCTTTTAAAAATACCTTTTCTTCTCCTTTCTCGCTTTCCCACTCGCTATTTTCTCCAGGTTCATACGGTAAACAAGGTGCTGCTGTAATGTACGGGCATTCATTATTTGCCCTGTCTGGGTTAGTTTTGTACAGCGCCTTTATGTTTTCCGGGGTGGCATGAATTGTCTCTAGCGAACAGAGTTCCGCGAATAGTGCATCTTCGATTGTCTGCTGAAATGAGAGAAAATCTTTGTCTTCGATAAACCCTTCTCTCACTGGAGCTTTTGGGTTTATTGGTCTCCCGTTTCTGACTTCAAATACGAAGCGAAACGGGATATTTTCTACGTTGCACTTTATTAATTGTCCGTACCAATTCACCAGCTGAATGCGATCCCAATGGTAGGTATCAGGGCTATATATAGTCAGTTTGTTGCCGTCAATCCATAAGTTGACGATCTCGTTTCCTTCCAGATAAACATCGATTGGGCCTGTTTCAGTCTGGATGCCATCCAAGGTTATTTCTAGGACATCTTTGTAGCCTAGCGCTGGATAGCTGCTGATTTTTTCTTTCCAGTACTTCCGAGATGACACCTTCTCAGGCAGAGCTTTCTTTATCTCGTCAATTACCTTGCGATCGCATTTTACATCCAGACAGAAGCCCTGTGAGGACTCACTCAGCTCTAGTCGGCTTTCCCAGGTTTGGTAGTACTCTTGCTCATCCCACCATCTTTTCGTGTCGATTTCAAGGCTCAACCCATTTGATGTTACCGTCACCTTGGTAACGGATTCATGAGCCAGCAGGCTTCCAAACCCAATGCCCATTGGCGCTTGATTCTCGATGACGGACTCATCAAATCCTGAATCGCCCAGGCTCAAGAATTTGTAAAAACCTTCAACGCCCTTTAATCCTTGACCGTCATCTTGGTATTTGAATTCCGTCCCATCGGCGGCTGTTGTAATATTGACTTGCCTCGAACCGGCTCTTTGCGAATTTTGCAATAGCTCGGCTAGAATTTCAGTTACTCTTCCGGTAAATAGCCGTTTGACTGACGAACGGATCTTGTGTGGGTTGACTAGAAGTGTCGTGTCCATATTGAGTTGGAATGATTGGGTAAGTGTACTCGTTGTAAATTTCAAGGGTTAAGCTACGGATTGTTTTCCGACTCAACCCTTGAGAATTTATGTTTTTTCTTGAAAGAGCAGTTATTGAAGCTCAGATTTCTAAAAGTCAGCGCTGGTTAACAGGTTTTAACTTTGTGAGAGCCATTGGCAACCACTGTTAGCCTGCTTCTACGACTCCAGTAGTTATTGATTGCAACTGTCCGCTGCTCCACTTCGTCAAGTTTTGCCTTTTGATCTTCGTCTAGAAGGGCATACCATTGCGCTTTGAACTTTTGGACTTCTTCAACTGAATAAACATCGACTCCGGCTGTTTCGACGTGACCGTTTTCCGGGTTGACATACATCAATAAGAAATCCCGATACTGTTCGGCGTGAGGCTTGTTCCAACTTTCCGTGCTTTTGCGCGGATTGCTGGTCTGATGCACAAATCGCATCTTGCCTTTGGCGCTGCCCTTCGTGGCTGTTTCTACCCACACTTTGCGTTTGCATCGCAACGTTCTACCGTAGGGATAATCAGGTTGAAGAAAAGATGTTTCTGGCGATGTGTGACCCGACAGAACTTTTACACTCGTCTTAATTTCTGTTGTTTCTGTAGCCAATTCTAAAGGCATAACTATGTTGATACCTGACGTGAAATTTTCAACACAGTTTGAGCGCTAGCTGTGAATAGATTGTCTTGCTCTTCACAGCTAGTTCACTATTTCACATCTAGCCAATTCCTATATTTTTTGCAGTTTTTGACTTTTATTTAATTGTCAATTACCGTGCCACGAGAAAGAATTTTTCTTTTTAATTTGGCGTAGGTTTCGTTGTACTTTTGCCGAAGTGAATCTGGGGCTTTATCCTCTTCTTCCCATAGCTCTAGCCATTCTCGGATGGCATTAAAATCCCCTGAAAGTAACAGAGATTCTACCGTTGCACCCCGGTCGGATGCTTGTTTTTCGAGTTCGGATTGATATTGCTCTGCCCAGTCATTGAGCTGGCGATCGCTATTCTCTCCTGGTTTCATGGGTTTGCTACGAAGAGTGTTTTTTAGTTTTTGTCTGTGAGCAGAGTGAGGATTATTAACGATTCCAATTCGGATCTCGTTAGATATTTCCAGTACGGTCTTCCTCCATCAGACAGCGTGACTAAACTGTATTCTTCTTCTCTGTCCCTATCCTTGTAAGAATCTTGATTGTAGTGTTCTATCCAGGTTGTTTTCTCCAGCTTTATCCGATAGAACTGGCAGACTTTTTCAAATAAGTATTCTACGCAATTGGTGATAGATTGCCCTTCGTTCTCTTTTACTTCAGAGCCTATTACTACCCATTCCTCCGAATCTCGTATATTGGCATTCCTGCAATAAATCCTGATTCGGCAACAACCGTCTCTCCCTGGAATTCCTTCACCCTTCTTCCAGTGGAATAATTCATCAACCTTTGGGTTGCCTATAATTGAAGCTTTCATGATTTACGCTCATGAGTTTTACTGGGAATTTGGAAATATACTCTAGTGCTAGCTTGTGAGCTTTTACCCTTTACTTGGAAGGGTGAATACTTGTTTTTCAAGTTACCGATTCTGCTTTAACGCAGGCTGGCGTGATTCGGTGCTTTTCCTTACGCACAACCGATCGAGAGCTTTCGCTTAAAGAAGCAAAAAAATAATTGCAACAGTTTCCTTCACGCTGCTATCCATGCGCGGAATATAGAGGTCGTTGCCAACTATTCAACAACGCACTCGACCTTGGTTTCGTCTAATTTTTCAAGATTTCTCGTACAAAGTTGGCAGTACGACTGTATAAACTGACTATCGCCGTTTTTCCTTTCCATACCCAACTATGTTTCATCATAGTTGACCATGCTATTGGAGTCAACTATGATTGGATGCATACTAGCTATAAATTTTTTAGATCATGTTCTAAATCGATGACCAAAAACTACCGATATACGTTGACCTTTGAAGATCCTGAGATTCAGAAGCGTTTTGAGGCTTTAGCTTTATTGCTTGGCAAAGACTATATTTACAACGGCAAGCCCAGTCCCAAGCGGTTGGTAGAGGCGATCGCGTTCGGTAAAATCCCTCTCAAACTAGAGCCTATGGTGCGGGACACTGAATCTTGGTCTTCAACTCGGTGGCAGTCTTTATTGGTAGCTGTTTGGCTTTGTATGACCACCAACCAGTATGCAGCCGCTTGCGAGCTAGT
>NZ_DATNPA010000735.1:0-5528 GCF_036703385.1 Allocoleopsis sp.
AAGCGATCGCACAACTGCAACAGGAAATGGCTGAGCGTCAGCAGACAGAGAAGGCACTGCGGGAGAGTGAAGAGCAATTTCGCCAGCTTGCCGAGCATATCCCTCAAGTTTTCTGGATGGTTTCTGCTGATTACCGCCAAATGCTCTACATCAGTCCTGCCTATGAGAAGATTTGGCAGCGCAGTAGTCAACGTTTATACGAAGACCTCACTGTTTGGTTTGAGGCGATTCATCCAGAAGACCAAGATCGAGTATTTGCCACACTCCCACTAACTTCACCGGAAAACTACACGTTAGAATATCGAATTATTCGACCGGATGGTTCAATTCGCTGGATTGAATCTCATGGTTTCCTGATTTGTGACGAGCAGGGTGAAGTCTATCGAGTTGCTGGGATTTCTGAAGATATTACAGACCGAAAACAGGTAGAAATAGAAGTGATTCGCAGCAAGATTTTGCTTGAATCGATTTTCGATGACTCAGCAGATGCCCTGTTTTTGGTAAATCCTGAAACCCTGTTGATTACAGACTGCAATCAGCGTGCCGTGGAACTATTTGAAGCCACAAGTAAAGATGAATTACTCAACATTGAAGGGCATACCCTTCAGAAGGAAGCGTTTACAGCCGAAAAATTGAATTCTATTGCTAATGAAATGGAACTCAAAGGCTTTTGGAGCCAGGAGGTGGAATATGTAAGCCAACAAGGAAATCTGTTTTGGGGCAACTTAGCCGCCAAACCCATTCATGTAGCGGCTCAGACTATAAATCTAGTTCGGGTTACAGATATCACCGATCGCAAACGAACAGAAGAGGCATTGAGGGAGAGTGTACAGCGAGAACGTGCGATCGCCAGAGCGATTCAAAGAATGCGCCAGACGTTGGATATTGAAACAATTTTTACGGCTACAACCTCGGAATTGCGGCAGCTGATCGACTGCGATCGCGTCCTCATTTATCAGTTCAATTCCGACTGGAGTGGGGAGGTTGTCTCTGAGTCTGTGGGTAGTGAGTGGATGTCTCTGTTGCAGGAACAAGCCAAGAACCCTAAGGTAATAGAGAGGACGGTCGAAGACTCTAGCTGCACGGCAACTTCATTCGATAGTAAAGCAGAATGGGATAGTACCCTTAACGCTTCTTCTCGGCTGGAGGATACTTATTTGCAAGAAACCAGCGGTGGTGCATACAGCCGAGGTGCAAGTTACAGAGTTGTGCAAGACATCTACAAGGCTGAATTTCAACCTTGTTATATCAACCTCTTAGAACAGTTTCAAGCTAGAGCCTACATCATTGTTCCCATCTTCTGTGGTAGTAAACTTTGGGGATTATTGGCAACTTATCAAAATTCGGGTTCTCGCCAATGGAAAACAGCAGAAATCAGTGTAGTGATTCAGATTGGCAATCAGTTAGGAGCGGCTTTACAGCAAGCCGAATTATTAGCGCAGATTCAAAAGCAGTCAGAAGCTCTACAACAATCCACCCAGCGAGAACGAGAAAAAGCACAAGAATTAAAACTAAATTTGGAAAAATTGAGATGCACCCAAGCCCAATTGATTCACACTGAAAAAATGTCAAGTTTGGGGCAAATGGTTGCGGGAGTTGCACACGAAATCAACAATCCTGTTAGTTTTATATCGGGTAATATTAGTTATGCCAGAGAATACTTCCAAGACCTGCTGAAGCTGATTTCACTTTACCAGCAGACCTACCCGAATCCTACACCAGCCATTCAACAGTTAGCTTCTGACCTCGACTTAGAATTTCTGGTGCAAGATTGGTCAAAGCTGATGGATTCGATGCAGGTGGGGACTCAGCGGATTGAAGAGATTGTGCGATCGCTCAAGACTTTCTCCAGGCTGGATGAATCGGAACTAAAACCTGTGGATATCCATCAAGGCATCGACGATACTCTGTTAATTTTACAGCACCGATTCAGGGCAGAAGGCGGTCGCTCCGAAATTAAAGTGATTAAAGACTACGGTCAACTGCCAAGAGTTACCTGTTATGCGAGTCAGTTGAATCAGGTATTCATGAATCTCTTGAGTAATGCGATTGATGCCCTAGAAAATCAACATTTACCCCGGATGATTACCATCAGCACCACAGTGAAAGAAGCCCTAGATAGGGAGACACTCACCCCCGGACTCTGTCCCACTGCGCTAACATCCCCTGCTCAATCCGTTGTAATTAAAATTGCCGACAATGGTTCTGGTATGAGTCAAGAAGTGTGCCAAAAAATATTTGACCCCTTTTTTACGACAAAGCCTGTGGGGAGTGGTACCGGATTAGGATTATCCATTAGCCATCAGATTGTAGTAGAAAAACATCAGGGTCAAATCAGTTGTATTTCCACTCCAGGGCAAGGAACCGAGTTGATTGTAGAGATTCCAGTCGCCTGCGATAGGGCGGTCAATAATAATCAAATCCCAAAAAATAATCTTGATTATAAAGACCGTTATTGTATCCCAGCTTTTGAGAGTTGAAAAATCCACGAATTGATGCTGAGTTGCAGTCTAACGTAGAATTTAAGGTCAAACTTGGGTCATTTAAACAGTGCTCATTTATTTGCAGACTGCGATTCAACGGATATCTTGTATCCTTCTCAATAGGCATTCTTATTCTAAGGTGGGTACTGTCCATGACAATCCATCACTTATAAGGGAAGAAAACTTCCCTAAAAGTCAGGGAAATTCGGCGGTTCCTAACAATCTCTCGACCCTTATAGTTATCTCGCTCACAGGCAGGAATGCCATGTTCCCAAATATAGCGGGCTCCTCCCTTAAAAATAAGTAAACTTCCGGGTTGCAAGAGAATTTTGGCGTCTTCTTTACTTTGAGAATGAACAAAATTTATAACACATTCACTGCCCAAACTTAGGGTAATAATGGTGTTACCAAAACAAGGAAGGCAGTCAATATGGCTGACAATACCCTGCCCTGGTTGATATTCATTGACGATAACTTGGTCGGGTACATTTGCCATTAAGCCATCTGCCGCAAATCTGACAGCAATTCTTTGTGCCCAATCTGGCAAAGCCCCTAAATAAGTCGATGAAGCAAAAGCGCCATTTTTATAGTCATATTTATACCCATACTCTTGGACTCTTCTATGGGTTTTAATCGACCATTTCTGTTGATCAATAATCTCGATTAAATGAATTTGTTCATTCTTTGTGATGTAATCAGGAATATAAGTAAGTCCCGAAACTTTTTTGATTTCAGAATCTTGATGATTTTCTCCAGCTAAATCAGTTTCATTGAGGAATTCCATGCTTCTTCAATCGAGGTGAAAAACAGTTTGGTAGGTAGGGGAATATTGATGAAGTATCTCCTGTCTTGAGTAACAGAAGTCCCCCGTACTTCAGCCGGGAGGTGAGTTAAGGGCTGGCTTGACTGCGTGAGATATTAGCAAAGTACGGTAAAGGCACGCGCTGATTTGGCCAGTTTTTGAACATGAAACGCACTAAAAAAGGAGCTGATAAAGCTAAGAAAATTAATCCAACCCACAAATAAGAGCTAGCAGCATTAGTTGAATGGCTATTAGACGTTTTTGAAAAAAATTGCAGCCCCAAGGCAACAAAATTATTCATAGCATGAGCCGCCATTGGGACAAATAAAGTACGGCTTTTCAGATAAAGTAATGCCATCATGATGCCAAAAATTGATAAGCCGATAGGATTAACATGAAGGCAACCAAAAATAAAAGAAGAAACTAATATCGCTGGTGTAATTCCCCACTTAGTTGCAAATCTATGTAGTAAAATACCTCGAAAAATAAACTCTTCAGTTACTGGAGCGACTACAATAAAAGAAATTGTTTTTATAATTTCAAAAAGAATTGGCACAGAGGAATTTTGGAGTTTACTGGCAGAAATAGACTTGAGTAGGGAATCGAGAAATGAAGGTGCAACTAATGATAAAAAATAAAATGAAAGCAGAGCGACACCCATTGAACAAATTAACACAGCAATGACTAGACCAGCAACGAGTAGCCAGTTATAACCTATAGGAAAATGACCAATCATATACTTAGCATTAATTTTTAGCTGACGAAAGCGTCGCAACAACCAAAGAAAAAAACAGCCAAAAATCAAACAATAATAAATATAAACTATAATTGGGTCTTTTGGGTTAAAGCCCGTATAATTAATAATTATTCCTCCTATTAAACCAATTAAAAGTATAAGAAGAAAAAAAACTATAAATAGATAGCGAACTTTTAGTTTAAGAAAAGGGTTGTCACTTTGAAGGTTAAGCATTGTTATTGGAACAAGTTGCTAATTAATGACCTATTTCGGGTTTATAACAATAGTTTATAGTACTAAATAGAAATAGTGCTGCGCTGTTTGGATCGAGCCATGTCTAAAGGTTCCTTTGAGAAAGATAGTTTGGGTTGGCAACTGGGACAGCTGCAACAACGGTTTGGGGAGTGGTGGGAACTGCAATTTTCTCGATTTGCACCCCAATCGTCCAAGGCTTCACTACCATCTTGGTGGGATTCCCCAATCTTACAGATGCTGGCTAAAGCTGCTTTTTGGATCATAGTGGCTTTGCTCGTAACCTGGGTGGGTTGGCTAATTTGGCGACTGTTGCGACCTTATATTTATTCCCTCACCCAATCATTGAATCAACCCACGAAAAAAGCGGGTCAAATACCCGCAAAAGAGTTATCGGTATCAGGGTGGTTGCAGCGATCGCAAAAATTCCAGCAGCAGGGGAACTACCGCGAAGCCTGCCAATGCCTGTATATGGCAATGTTACAACGATTAAATGATAGTGGGATTGCCCCCCATGAACCCAGTCGCACGGATGGGGAATACTTGAGATTAGTCCAGCAGCTACCCCAACCCAGACCCTACCGCACCTTGCTCATGACTCATCAGCAACTATGCTTTAGTAATACTGAAGCTTCCAGCTCAGACTTTGAGCAGTGCCAGCAAGCTTACCGGGAAATCGAAGCATCATGAATTTTTCCAGTCGGCGGTTAGGGTTATTTGGAGCGATCGCCATTGGGGCACTCATACTCCTCACGCTGTTTGCAGCTCCTGCCAATACTAAACTCAGTAGTGGTTCTACCTATAACCGTGCTCCCAATGGGTATGGTGCTTGGTACGCTTTCATGGAAGAACGGGGCACCCCTGTCCAGCGTTGGCAAAAACCGTTCAAGGCTTTAGCGGCGAATAAAACACTCAAATCTCCGACGACCTTGTTGCGTGTCAACAGTGAATTATCTCGCCCAGATTTATTAACAGAGGAAGAAAGCTGGGTTGAAAAAGGCAACACACTGGTGATTTTAGGCGTCCGGCAACCCGTTACAGACGCCTCTTTTAGTACCCTGCATAAAACGGAAACGGGGAGCGTTAAGATTAATACGCAGCGCAGGAGAAAGTCAGCGAATGAAAGTTTGTTAGGCGATCGCTTCGGCTCGATTGTTTGGCAACAGAGTATGGGCAAAGGACACGTCATCTTCGCCACAACACCCCATCTTGCCGCCAACGCCTATCAAGATTTCCCGGATAATTATGAATTCCT
>NZ_DATNPA010000736.1:0-15863 GCF_036703385.1 Allocoleopsis sp.
CCGCAGCACTTGGCGAATTACATCGGCTGGTACTTGGTCAGTCACCTCTACTGCACCAATCTGAGTCGGCAGGACAAACCGCACCTTACCATCTTTAACCTTTTTATCCGTTTGTAGAGTATCTGCGATCGCATCAATATCCAATTCAGAGGGTAACTGAGTGGGTAATCCTGTTTTCTCAATCAAGGCATCTTGACGTTTTGCCTCCTGTGGCTTCCACATCTGAAGTTGCACCGCAATCTGTCCCGCTGCAACCATGCCAATAGCTACGGCTTCTCCATGATTGACCAACTTATATCCGGTCAAGCTTTCCACCGCATGACCAATCGTGTGACCATAGTTAAGAATGGCTCTTAATCCTGCTTCCTTCTCATCCTTCCCCACCACGTCCGCTTTCGCTTGACAGGAGCGAGTGAGAATCACAGACAACAACTCCTCATCCACGTAACGCAATTGGTCGAGACGCGGCGCGGCTTCTAGCTTATCGAATAGCTCAGCATCCCAGATAATGCCGTACTTAATGACCTCTGCCATTCCCGCCCGAAACTCCCGTGGTGGCAATGTTTTTAAGACTAAGGGGTCGATTAAAACAAATCGCGGCTGATAAAATGCCCCAATTAAGTTCTTTCCTTGGGGATGATTCACTCCAGTCTTGCCACCCACGGAGGAATCCACCATTGCCAGCAGCGATGTTGGCACCTGCACCACGTTAATCCCTCGTAGCCAGGTAGCGGCAGCAAAACCCGCCATATCCCCAACCACTCCACCCCCCAACGCCACGATGGTGGAGGAACGCTCTAAGCGGTTTTCTAGGGCAACATCGTAGATTTTTTGTACAGACTTCAGGGTTTTGTAGCGTTCACCTGCTGGGAGAGTACAGGTGGATACCTCATATCCCACTAACTTCAGGGCTGCGATCGCACGTTCCCCGTATTTTTTGAATATTACAGGATTCGACACCACCAAAACTTGCTTCCCCAGTTTCAAGCGGCTCATCCACACACCCAAATCATCTAATCCACCCGCCACTACTGCAATCTCGTAAGACTGCTCCGGTAAATTCACGCGAATTACAGAATCCATTGTGCCTTGACCCCTTTTTCCCAAGCGACTGTGGGCTGTATTCTATCCCACCAGATGATTCAATGGAGTTATATGAGTTTTTGTGGAGAAACGTAAATGTCTGGAGTTGTTGCTTACTTCTTACTTCTAGGTGGTGCTACGGGCGTTGCTCTAGCTCTCTTTTTTGGGTTGAAAGCTGTCAAGTTGATTTAAGAGGAATGTCACTGACTTAAGCTGAATGTCACTGAGCTTAAAAACTTTCCTAGCTCACCAACCAACCCTTGTGCAGGGGGTCTCTAGGTAGGCACTCCGTCCCCCAGTGGGGGGTTTGGGGGGAAACCCCCCAATCTGGGTTTTTCCAAGAAACGATCACTTCTCCCTTAAATCGAATGTCACTGACTTAAGCCCTGAACTAAAGTTCGGGCTAAAAGCTAAAGTCAGTTAAAACTGACTAAAAAATTTACCGGATAGGAGTTTAAACCTGTTTTAACAGGTTTTAGCTCTGAGCCTGAAATTTATTTCAAGGCTCTTAAGTCAGTGCCAATTGACTTAAGCTGAATGTCATCGAGCTTAAGAACTTTCCTAGGGAGCCAACCAACCCTTGTGCAGGGGGCTCTAGGTAGGCACTCCGTCCCCCAGAGGGGGGTTTGGGGAGTTTCCCCCCAAACTGGTTTTTCCCAAGAAACGATCACTTGTTCCTTAAGTCAGTGACATTCAACTTTCATCAGTTTGAGAGCTTACACGGTACCCGTTCCCCTTCGCTGGTTGTCATAGACAATCGCTCAGACACTAAAGCTTGACGCACTACTCCTATCGTTTTAGGCAAAACTCCTACCAACCGAGCAAGGACTTCATCTGGCAATTCGTCAATGAGTTGAGGCTCAAAGTATTGGTAAAGCATAATCAGCAGTCTTCTGGCTCGCTGTAGGGGAACCCAAGTCTCCATTGCTTTATGAGTGAAGAGAATCCATTGTTGACGCAGGACATAGGCTTTCTTCCGCTCAATCCGAGTTTCAGGATAAACGATAGAGACTTTACCGATAGGAATGACTCGACTACATTTAAGGTCGAAAACACTACCAACAGCAGCACCTGGCCCCGCCAGTTCTGAATGGTGAGGATTGCAAATAATCAGAGCATTGCCAGGACTACCCTTGACTCTGAGTAGTTGACCAGTCTGCAACTGACTCAAGATTTCAGTCGGTTGATTTATTGGCCTATACACAAGAGATTGTTCTTCCATAAAAAGCGCGGAACCAATAGCTAATTCCTATTGTTGTTTATCTATGTGCAATGGATATTGCGGAATATTTATAACTTTTGAATGATGCTATTCATATTTTCTTCAACGTATAGCTCTCATAAGAGTTAGTTTTCAAGGTTACACAGACCCAGCTGATGATTCCGGAAAATTTTTATTTTTATTTTGAATATTCGATAAAGAAATCTGTAAAGAATCGATGAAGAGACGTTAAAACAGGCTAAAAACTGGAAAAGTGCCAAAGCGTCTCTCTAGACGGCTAAAGCACTTAATCCCTTTTTAAAATAAAATGTTTTTTATCGAGTCACTCGTGTAAAGAAACAGATGAGTGACTCTACAAAATCGGAAGCGATCGCTTCCCTACTTCTCAACTTTTTCGCTCATGCTACTGTTGTCATTTTTGCCTTCACAAGCAGTTTGCCTTTGGCATCGACACTTATATCTTTTCCAGGGACATATCCCTTACGAATCAACTGCTGATAGACCGCAACTGAAGTAATTCTTTGCATTTCTTGCAACACATCCGCAGGGATGAGATTTTCTATCGACCAGAGAATGGCCTGTTCATCAAACCAGAGTAACCGCTCAAAACTCACAAGCACCATTCCGGCTACTTCTTCAAGGGTGATTTGACTTCTCAGATGGGCGATGAGATCTGCCCCAATTAGGGTATTACGGGTCATCATCGCCCTCGCCATCTTACCGATTTCTTGATCTAATTCTAAGGGGTTCATACTTGGCTTTGGTGTTTTCTGCCTAAGGTGTGCTTGTCTACGGTTTCTCCAGAAGACTCGCCGTTTTGCCAAGTATACCTAAAGATAGATGAAACTATATCTTAGGAAGGATGAACTTTTGGTTTAAAGACATCAATCGAATGGTTCATGGGGCAGGCAGGATTTCTACCCCACAAGAAAAATTCTGGATTGTGGGATGCATGTCCCGCCTGTCGAAGCCTATAATGCAAGACCCTCCACGAACTCGGCTTAAGCCTCACTTGCTCGCTTCGCTGCGACCGCCTTCGCGTCACGCTAAGGCACACGAACATTCAATGAAAGACTCTTCCCCTATTCCCTCCTCACTCTCATCTCCGGTCCCTACTCCCTACTCTCTTCTTTCAAGACAGCTCTCAGATAACTGTTCAAATCAAGCAACTTTCAATCGTCGCCACTACTGACTGAGCAAGGGCGGTAAGATGATAACCCCCTTCTAAACCAAAAAGAATGCGACGAGTCAGTTGCAGACAGTACTGAGTAAACAGTCCAAAATCTTGTGGGTTAAGTGCAATTCCTGCCAAGGGGTCATCCGCATTGGCGTCGTAACCTGCACTGACAATCAGTAAATCTGGCTGAAAATCTCTAAAAAACGGGATTATTTTCTGCTCAAATAGGGGCTGGTAATTCGCTACTGTGCTGCCAGGTGGCATGGGCAGATTGAGTACATTTTTATATAAACCTCGTTCGCTAGCGTTGCCAGTACCGGGATAGCAGGGATGCTGATGCAGCGAACAGTAGGCAATTTGGGCGTCGCTTTCCACAATATCTTGTGTACCGTTACCGTGATGAACATCCCAGTCGAGAATGCCAACGCGATGAATACCCGGTTGTTTTAAAGCATAGTAAGCTGCGATCGCAGCATTAGAAAATAGACAAAATCCCATTCCCCTCTCTCGCTCAGCATGGTGTCCTGGTGGACGTGCCAGGACAAAGGTGGGATTGTCAGTAGCCAAAACTTGATCAACCCCATCTAACCAAGCACTCACCGCTAGCAGGGCGACATCGTAACTGCGAGGGGAAATGGGTGTATCCGCGTCCAGCATTCCACCGCCACTAGTAGCAATTTCCCGAACCCGTTCAATGTAGAGGGGGGTATGAATTTGTTGCAAGAGGGGCATCACGGGACGTGTCTCTACTGGCGTCGGTAGCTGCCACTCAAGTTTGTCAGCCCAAGGTGCTGTTTTGAGCGCGTTCACAATGGCGGTTAAACGTTCTGGTCTTTCTGGGTGGAACCGACCATTGTCGTGTTTGAGAAATTCATCCGAGTAGATAATTGGCAGCATAGTCCGAGCGAGGGAGGCGGTCATTCGATTTTGGATTTTGGATGCGAGGATTTTGGATTGACCCCTCTTTAGTGGTAACCGACGTTTTAGAGGACAGTCGATAGAAGCACTTGGGAATTTTCTCTACTATAACCAACCGGACTGCACAGGTAGAAGTTTGCGCAGCGCCATCATGCGATCGCAAAATAAGAATTCTTCTAGCTCAACATCACTCTGGTGGTCGAAACTCTGAAGGCTTGAGTTGAATATTAGGTAATCCAGATCGAGGAAGACCATCTCTGCCACAGTCAGGACTCATCGCTGGCACGCCAGACCGAGCGATCCGAACCAATCGGTTACGGTAAGCGCGTAATGGCTTGCGATATTGAGGCTCGGACACAACAGCCATTCGATCCACTACACGAATGGCTTTCCACCACTGCTGACGACAGACAGCCTTGACGAGTTGGGAATTTAACGTTTCTGCTGGTACCGCAGGAGTGGAAATGAACAGAGCGGATAAAGACACAATGAAGAATCTGTACCTCAACATACCTATAGCCAACCAATCGAAATTGGTAGTTTATCAGGTTCTATAAGGTTTACACTATTCCCATCTAACCAATGAGGGTATCGGAACTGAGCCTATGAGTAGTCGAGAGTCCGATCTGATCTGACGCTCTCACATCAAACCACCCTTTCCATGACGACACAGATTCGCCTGCCATAGGTTGGGAAGCAAGATTTGTAAGGGCGAATACCCAAAACACATCCCTGTTGGTACCTCCATCTCTGATGAACGCAAAAGGCACTGTAGTATTCGACATCATCGGCACCTGCTTCAGCCTGGACAAACCTCGCCAGAGATTGGTAGAGCTAGGTGCGCCTCCTCATGCTCTCCAACTCTGGTTTGCCCAAAGCTTGCGGGATGCCTTCGCCCTCTCCCATGCGGGTAGCTACCAACCGCTTAAGGAAGTACTGGAGGCGGAACTACCCCGGACTCTCAAGATTCTGGGCATTGAGGCAGATGAGGAGCAGCTTGAGCGTGTAGTGAACGCCTTCAATGAACTGGAGCCACAGCCGAACGCTCTAGAGGCTTTTCGCCTTCTGACTACAGCAGGCTGGAAGCTAGTCGCCCTCACTAATGGCAGTGAGGATTCCACCCGTAAGCTGCTGGAACGAGCCAATGCCCTTGAGTACTTTGCCAGCATCTATTCGTGTGATGCCGTCCAAAAGACGAAGCCGCACCCGGATGTCTACGCTTTGGCGAAACAAGATGCTTCTGGCGATGTCTGGATGGTGGCTGTTCATGCCTGGGATATTGCAGGTGCTGCCTGCGCTGGCTTGCGAACGGCTTTTATCGCTCAGGAAGAGAAGGATTACCTTGGTGTTTACCCGCAACCCGATGTAGTTGCTAGCGATTTGGTAGAAGCTGCAAACCAGATTGTGAAAATTGATAGTTCTGCCGTTTCTAGTCCCGTTCGAGATCGCGCTGATTACGACATCTTTATCTCTTACTCTCGTAGGGATAAGGAATTTGTCCGTCAATTGTGGGAAGCACTGATTCAAGCCAACCAGAAAACGTGGGTTGATTGGAATGATATTCCGCCTACAGCAGACTGGCGAGAAGAGATTTACTTGGGGATTGAAGCCGCTAATAATTTTGTTTTTGTCCTCAGCCCCCATTCAATTAGCTCGAAGGTGTGCGGTGAGGAATTGTTGCACGCTATCGATCAGGGTAAGAGGCTTGTACCTATTGTATGCCAGAGCATTGACTCTAAAGCCGTACATCCAGAGCTAGCGAAGCTGAACTGGCTCTTTTTCCGAGAGCAAGATGATTTCACTAACGCATTTGACACGCTGATTCAGGCGCTAGAGACTGATATTAGTTATGTGCGATCGCACACGCGATTGCTTGTCCGGGCCAAAGAGTGGGAAAACAGAAACCGTGACAGTAGTTTTTTACTGCGGGGCAGCGATTTAGAATCGGCAGAGGAATGGCTGGGACAGAGTTCGAGTAAAAAACCTCAGCCCGTGACTCTGCATCGAGAGTACATCACCGTCAGTCGTGAGGCTGAAACCGAGCGTCGAGAGACTGAGATTCGGCTGCATCGGATTACGCCCCAAGAGTATCGCAATCGTCAAGCGCTACTTAGTAAAGTCAAGAATTACTGGATTAAAGGCGTATTGGAGAATTCGCTACACAATCGAATGCCAATTGAGCTACCTCTGGAAGAAGACCTCCAAGCGGTGGCACATCCCTTGAGCCTGACTGACCAGACGCCTGACCAATCTCGCCAACCTTTACCCGAGGGAACTAGAGTAATCGACCTGTTTGATGCAATAGGTGAAGGACGGACACTACTCATTCTGGGTGAACCAGGGGCTGGCAAAACAATCACCGTCTTGGAGCTGGCAACCCAATTAGTTGACCGTGCCGAGCAAGACATCGCTCAACGGATTCCTGTCGTCTTGAACCTTTCCGCTTGGGGATATGGAAAGCATACTGTTGATGACTGGACGGTTAAAGAACTTAATATCAAATATCAAGTTCCCAAGCAAGTCGGACAAACTTGGATTAACAAACAGCAACTCCTCTTGCTTCTTGATGGTTTGGATGAAGTTCGGGATGAGTGCCAAGAGGAGTGCATCGATGCCATCAATGCATTTCATCAAAAGCATGGTTCAGAAATTGTCGTGACGAGTCGCATCAACGACTACCAAGCCCTGTCCAAGCGTTTAAATTTTCAAAGCGCAATTTGCCTGCAATCGCTGACTTTAGAGCAAATCTACCATTCTTTGAACGATGCAAATTCCTATCCGGCTGGGTTGAAGGAATTGCTCCTCAAGGACGAAATGCTCAGTCAGTTGGCAAGATCACCATTAATGCTCAGCATAATGACCACAGCATATCAAGGTATTGGTAGTGAAGGCTTGTCCGAAACAGGATTATTAGATGAACGCCGCGCTCAACTCCTTGATGCTTACATTGCACAGGCATTCAAGCGTCGAAGGACTGACCAACGTTATACAAAAGCGCAAACCATTCATTGGCTCAGTTGGTTAGCTCGGCAGATGTGCCAATTTTCTCAGACGGTATTCCTAATCGATGAAATGCAACCGGACTGGTTAATTACCAAATTACAGCGGCGAGCTTATTATATGGGTGTCAAGACGCTTCTGTCATCGTTGTGGGGTGGGTTGCACGTTGGACTACTTGCCAATCATCGGGGGGGAAATGTCATCGCCTTCGACTGGCTCGATAGCTTGCAGGGATTGGGAGCTGGAGTAGTTGGCGGGGTAATTTATGGAGTGATCGGAGGATTGCTTTGGGAACGAGTCGATGACTCTACAAATCATATATATGGACGACTCATCAACGCTTTGCTTTTAGGGGGAATTTTTGGCCCTATTTTTGGCTGGATTTATGAGAGCTGGGGATATGGAGTCACTTATACTCTGATTTATGGCGTAATTGGTGTATTTATTTATGGGTTCCTTCACTCTAATGCGGCGATCGAGCCAGTTGATACTATTAAATGGTCTTGGCGCAAGGCTGTAAAATATTCAGGATTTGGGCTAGTAATTGGACTGCTCCTCAATTGGGGGACATCTATCTCGCTCATTCCAAGTTTTATTTTTGGGATGATGTTATCACTCATTTTTGGATTTAAAAAGGTCAATGAAATAACTAGAAAAACAGTTCCCAATCACAGAATTTGGCAGTCAGTTGAAAATAGTAGTAAGTTGTTGGTCACGATCGGGTTACTAACGGGAGTCATCTTAGGGGGCATTGAGAATCCAGCGTTTGGATTGTTGAACGGACTCCTGTTTGGTGGGGCCGCTGCATTGATTGGTGGACGAGGTGCAGGAATCGTTTGTATCAAACACTTTATTCTGCGTTTCATTCTTTGGAAAGGTGGGTACATTCCCTGGAACTATGCTAGGTTTCTAGACTATGCTGCCGATTGCATCTTTTTGCAAAAAGTCGGTGGAGGATATGTATTTGTCCATCGTTTACTGCAAGAGCATTTTGTAGACATGGAACATGATCTCCGTTAAAGGAAAATTAGCTTAGGGCTTGCTGAAAAAGTAGGGGAGACCCAGAGAAGGATTGATGATTTGCTTAAGCCGACAAGAATATAAGCTTCAATACAGCTAGTTGAGTAAAAGTAAGCTGGGCGAGACTAATACGAAGAGCAGGCCGGAGTGCGATCGCAAAAGTTTTCGGTCTACTGAAAGTGTTTTAGAGAGGAGGCTAAGCTTTTAGTTGAAGGAGATTAGCCAAGGCTATTTATGGATAGTCCCGTCTGGCATAATTGCCTCTGTAAGCTTTGCTCCAGTCAAATTTGCACCGCTTAAATTCGCTTTTTTAAGATTGGCATTTTCTAAGTTTGCATCACTTAAGTCTGCCCCAGAAAGGTCAGCGAACGATAAATTTGCTCCATTTATATTTGCCGATTTAAGCAACGTTCCGCACAGATTGGCGGCAACTAAATTAGCTCTACTTAAATTCATTTTTTCTAAGTTAAGGCCAACTAAATTGACTCCAGCTAAGTTAGCACCGCTGAAGTTTGTCCGATGATCGAATTTAGGCTTAGCCTGCTTCAAATTCGCTTGGTAAAGATTTGCCGCCGCTAAATGGCTTCCCTGTAAATTAGCATGTTTTAGATTGGCATCATTTAAATTGGCTCCAGTTAGGTTTGCCCCCTCTAAGTTCGCCTCCTCCAAGTTAGCTTCACTGAGATTCGCCTGAAGCAGTATGGCATTTTTTAGATTAGCCTTCGCAAGGTTGGCCTGATTCAAGTTAGCTTCGCTCAAATCAGCTGTTTGAAGGTTAGCAGAATTTAAGTTGGCCTCTTGTAAATTTGCCTTAGCGAGGTCTACATCCCTCAAGTCAGCACCTGCAAGATTTGCCTTTTTTAGGGATACATGAGGAGCAATCAAACAAGCACCGCTTTGTGCAGGGTCAAAACCCTTGGGGAGAACAGTCGCTCTATTGTAAATTACTTGGTTGAGATTGGCTCCTTGAAGTTCTGCTCCTTCTAAATTGGTTTCTATCAGATTAGCTTGGCTTAAATCTGCTTGGCTCAAGTCGGCTTGAATTAGTGTTGCTTCTCTCAAATTTGCCTTGCTTAGATTTGCCTCGCTGAGGTTGGCTTCATTGAGGTTTACCTGTTGTGACAGATTGACTCGACTGAGGTTTGCCTTCCTCAGGTTGGCTTTTTCTAGTATTGTTTCCTTGAGGGTTGCATCCCTTAGATCGGCCTGTTCTAGGGTTGCTTCCTCGAGGTTGGTCTGCCAAAATGTGGCCTGACTGAGTTGAGCTTTCCTGAGATTGGCTCTGCTAAGATTTACTCGACTTAGGTTGGCCTGTGTCAGTTGCGCTTGGCTTAAGTTGGCTTTGCTTAGGTTCAGGTCGTAGCTGAGAAACTTTTCGGCTAAATTGATTCCAGCTAGGTTAGCACCTGTGAAATTCCGTCTCTGGTCGTTATACTGCCTCAAAAAATCATCCGTTGCAATTGGTTTGTGCTGCCCGTTTAGGGCAATCGTAAATTCCTGATTCTCTTCAAGCCAATGAGTTGTTTGTTCATCGGCGTCAAATTCAGCCTCCTCAAGCTTCACCCATCGATGAACCCATTCCTGTTCCTGAACTGGCATCTCAAACGCTTCGGTTCCATTGAAGCTTTCGTAGGGCTCGAAGTTATCGAGGGTTTCGCTCCAATTTACGCACTGATTTTGCTGCTGTTGCCAAGAAGTCAGTTTTTCACATAGCTGCGCGATCGCTCCCTGTAAATTTTCCAGCATCGGCAACTCAGCTCGCGTGTTGAACTGGTCAATGAGACGTTCTAACTGGCGTTTTACCCCTACCGTATACTTCGCTAAACTATTCTGTCGCTCCTCTAAGAGCGAAATCCTCGACGCCAGAGATACTAGATCCACTTGTGGGTCAGACATATTTATCAATAGTTTTGGCAACCACAGCTATTTCCATTGTCTTCATCCAGTAAAGCGATCGCCAAAATTTAGCCCAGAGCATTGTGATCACGCAGCAAATAGGTCGCCGTAGTCACGCTTTGACAAGGCTATAACCTCTAAAGCTAATTCGTTAACCGAGTGATGACTGATTTTTCTCCTCCTCCTGATCTCCCTTCACTCTTCATCCAGGCTTGCGGCTGACGGAATTTATAAACATCCTCGATTGCCTTTACCCAACCCTCACCCAGAGATTCTAAGAGGCGATCGCCTTTTTCCTTCGTTGCTACTGTCGCATCCCCCATCACCCCGCTCTGGGTTAAGTCCCGCGTCACCCAAGCAAACGGCAGCTTCCCTTCCATACTCAGCAGGCTATCCTGTGGTAACTCTTGGGGATACTCGGCAACGGCTCTTTCCATCTTTACCTGCTCCGGTAAAATTGAGAGCAACAAGCTAGTTTCCCCATCTCCGGCATGGATGCCATACTCCAACTCTTTCGGCGTAAGTAATTCTTTGGCCATGTTCGGTACTCGCCAGATAAACAATGGGAAAATCAGAAAATCCTCATACTTCTGGTGAATGTCTCGTGCTGCAATTTCCATCACCTGCAATTGTCCCCCGTGAGCGTTCATTAGCACTAACTTCCGAAACCCCGCTCGATAGATACTCTCGGCCATTTCCGTCAGCACCGCTAACAGGGTTTGGGCGCTCAAGGTAATCGTGCCTGGGAAGTGCCAATGTTCATTGGATTTGCCGTAATAAAGGGGAGGTAGAGCATAAGCGGGGATGGTGGGATGGAGTTTGGATAAAGCTTTACCTAGAACAGCCGCTGCGATCGCAGAATCTACAATTATCGGCAGATGGGGGCCATGTTGCTCAATCGACCCCAGAGGTTGAATAATCACCACATTTTCCTTATCTGGCATCGCTTGAATATCAGTCCAAGTTAGATAGGGAAAGAAGCGATCGGGGGGAATAAATCCGTGCATTTTCTTCTTTATTGGATTATTTTTAACACTTTAAGGGAACGTAATAGATTCAGATTTTCTCTAATCACTCTCTAGCATTAATTCTTAAATAAGGTTGTAAGAAATTTATAATTTTGCCAGTACGTTGCTGTACTCCTTGTTCATTCAAATGATAACTTGTATCATAAAACATGGATTTGTTATACATAAAGTCTGTTGGTTTTCCGAGTACAGGAACTCTTTCTTTACGGTAAAAGTATTCTAGACGTTTAAAATACTCTTGTTTCTTTTTTTCTTTATAACTTTCAAACCACATTGTACCGGGCCACGTCACTAATACTTTTATTTGCTGATTTCTGCACCATTTAATGAAATTGCTAATACTTTGTTGAGAATAAACTGTGATTACATCAACGTCTGCTTCTATGGGTTTTGCTTGTTCGATCATCTGTTTTTTGATTTCTGTAATATTGGACTTAACATTGCTTGTTTCATCTCCATATTTATTGAGGTTTTTAGATTCATAACCCCCTGCAATTGGTTGAGGGGTTTTTAACTTTGCCGCCATACCAAGTGCCAGACGGTCATAAGATATCCAACTAATGAAGTAAGTTTTCCTCCTAAAATCAAGCGCTAGTAAATACTTGGGGTCTCGAGAAAACACATAATCAATTAATTGAGCGCTTGGGCCTCCGTTATCTTGATATAGACCGTATTCAAGTGAGAGTAGAATGATATCTCCAGGTTTGGCTAAAGAATGGGCACGGTTCAAGATGTAATCAAGACCCAGGCCAGCATAAGTACCAGCATTGACGCAAGGTACTCCAGTTGCTTCATCAATCATCTGGCAGCTCATACCAAAGAGAACATTGGAGCCAGCCACGACAACTAACTTAGGTGTTTTAATAGAATTCGCAATGCTGACTTTTATCTTATATATCTCATCGACCCAGCGAGACGTTTCTGTTGGAGCACCTATTTGGTAAGAGACAGCTAATAAAAAAATAGTACAACTCAGCAAAAATCCAATCAGTATTGATCGCAGATATCTCAAGTAGACCATTGAACTAGAAATTAAAGTACAAAAACTCACTTTCAGGAGCAACTAAAAAAGTTTTTAAAATCATGAATACCAAAATTCCAAGTATTAACCCTAAAGTTTTGGAAGGTCGCCATTGTAGCTTTTGCCACAAACTTTTGCCCCAACTAAAAGGAGTTTCTGCTATAGGTTCCGTTAAAGCTGGTTTATATCGCATCAACCACTGTTGGGTATTGGGCATCAACCAGACCAATAGACCAAAACCCAGCAAGAGTTTTCTGCCTAACAATACAATTGGTATGGGTGATGGTGACAAAGAAAAGCCATTGGCACCGAACATGGTTTTTATCATGATTATTGCTGCACTAATATTTTCTGCCCTAAATAAAACCCAGGCAACTATTACAGCAAAAAATGTCAGCAGACAACTCAATCCTCTACTCCACCAGTGACTCTTGTTCAAGTTATGTCCTAGTGATTGTCGAAAGTCATGCCATAGATGATTGATGCAAAGATAGGCCCCATGCAACCCACCCCATAAAACAAACGTCCACCCTGCCCCATGCCATAAACCACCTAATAGCATGGTAATCATTAGATTGATATAGCGCCGAAATTTACCCTTTCGATTTCCGCCTAGAGGAATGTAAAGATAATCCCGCAGGAAGTTAGAAAGAGTAATATGCCACCGACGCCAAAATTCGATGATATTCTCGGCTTTGTAAGGCGAATCAAAATTGAGGGGTAACTTAATCCTGAACATTCGGGCAACGCCGATTGCCATATCAGAGTAGCCGGAAAAATCAAAGTAAAGCTGAAATGAGTAAGCTAGCGCTCCAGTCCATGCCTCAGAAAAGGTGAATGGCACACCATCAGCCGCTGCATTAAACACTGGCGTTACATAAAGTGAAATACTGTCAGCTAATAAAACTTTTTTGCTCAACCCTATCCAGAAAAGGGTCATGCCTACCGCTAAATCTTCAAGACTAAATCGATAAATCGACGGATTGGCAAATTGGGGCATGACTTGTCCGTATCGGATAATGGGGCCAGCAATCAATCGCGGAAAGAAGGTAACGAAGAGACAATAGTTCAGGAATCCGTAGTCTTGTGCTTTTCCTCGGTAAATATCTACCAAGTAGGTAATTTGCTCGAAGGTAAAAAACGAGATACCTAGGGGCAAAATAATGTTATGCAAGTTAAAGTTTGTATCTAAAATGTTATTGGCGCTAGAAATAAAGAAGTTAGCATATTTAAAATAGCCAATGATTGCTAAGTTAACCCCAATAGCTACAGCCATAATCCACTTTTTACTCAGGGGAATTGCTCCAGGCTGACTCAGGGTATATCCAAGAATATAGTTAAACAGGATGGAGCCGATTAGCAAGCTCAAGTAGGCAGGATTCCACCAACTGTAGAAGAATAAGGAGGCAGCAATGAGCCAGATCATTGCTAGTTTAGGTCTTCCCAACCTACCAATCTGAAAAAAGATAAAAACAGTGAGCGGTAGAAACAGAAAGATAAATTGCCAAGAATTGAATAGCATGGCACCTTTAGCGAGCGTAAGGGTAGTATACTGTCCTGTCTATCAAGACTTATCGCTCTAGCAAAGCATCATCTATATTACCGGAACTTCACTTTGCGCTATACTCTATACAGTACCGTGGGGCACACGGGAATTCACGCTTGTCGAGATTTGCCCCTCTGTCGGCTGAAGGGAGACTTTCAGCGTTAAGGGAAGTCGGTGAAGCAAGAATCTCCGTTCTGCGGAGAATGTCAATATAGATAAGATGCAAAAGGGGTGGACATTGTCCACCCCGATGTTATATTACCGCTCCAGCCAAGCTCGCATCTTACCGGGATTCAGCAATCCATAAGGGTCAACCTGTTCTTTAAACTTTAATTGCTCAACATTAACAGTTTTCATCCCCCCATCTTCCAGGATGTAGGTGTGAGGATTGGCAATAAAAGCTCCCTTCTCTTCGTGATAGTGAATGATTTCATTGAGGCGTTCCTCGGTGGTGTACCGCACAACTTGCAGTCCGCCGGGAATCACTTGCCCATTCGCCCGCAGGAATTCCAAATGCATCAATACCTCATCGCCAAAATGATGATACAAATGCTCCACCCGCTCTAGGGTAAAAAAGAAGGTTTGCAGATAAGTTAAGGAGGGGTCAGCGCTTCGGGCGTGTAGAGTAGTATGATTCCAAGTGAATTCTACTAGACTAGTTCCCTTACTAGCTTCTTGAGCGGATTTTTGATAAGTAACTTGACCCCCATACTCCCGAACTAAATCTTGGAACGGTTCTAAGCAAGACTCGGCAATCATCAGTAAGGCACAATGCTTACCTTCGGGAAGGTAATTTTTGAGGGCGATAAAGTAGGAGGGAATAGGCCATGCATGAATGCTGATGAGCTTCTTCATTAAACCATCGCTATGAGCCAGGGTTTCGCCAAATCTTGCTGCCTTCATGAAGTCATCAAAGACGACAATTATTTCAGCCCAAGCATAAGCTGGGGCAAGGGGAATTTCTAATTCGGTGATAATGCCATTGGTGCCATAAGCATGATTCACCTTTTGTACCTCATCCCCACGGAGTTCAAGCACACGAGGTTCATCTTCTAGGGTAACGACACGGACAGCGTGAAGGTTGCCGCGATCGCGCAATTGCCCATAAGTAATCGAACCAATTCCCCCACTCCCTCCCCCAATAAACCCGCCAATCGTTGCCGTGCGGTAGGTTGAGGGAGCCATCCGCAATTCCCAACCCATCTCCCGTGCCTGCTTATCAAACGCCGACAGTTTTACCCCAGGTTCCACACACGCTAACCCCGGTTTAATCCAACGAATGCTCTGCATCCGCGTGGTATCGAGAATGATGCCGCCCTGTAGGGGGATACACTGTCCATAGTTACCTGTACCCGCCCCCCGCACAGTTAGCGGGACTTGATACTTGACACAAACTGCCGCCACTCGCAGAACTTCTGCCTCATTCGCAGGACGAACCACTAAATCTCCTCGCTTGTCAGCCAGCTGTTGTTGTAGGACTGGGCTGAAATGGTAATAGTCTAGAGACAATTTGGTAAGCTGGGTGCGATCGCTAATGATTTCGATGCCAGCTAGTTCAGATGCGATCGCATCCCAATCAATGGGTTTAGAGGTAGTTGAGGTCATTGTTCATCACTAGTAATCGGTAATCCAAAATTGAAGCGCTAAAATTGGCACGGATTCTCTAGTCTTGACTCTCCTCCCTCGATCGCTGCAATTGTTCTTTTGAGAATCCTGTTCGTCTTGCCACTTACTCCACTGCCATCCCCTGTTCCAGGAGATTCAATATTATTGAAATGGTACAGTCATGATGAGTTACGCTACGCTAACATATCCTAAAGATAGAGGCTTTGCGCAAGTCCTAATCCCTTAGTACAGGATTTCACAAGTTTGTAGCGTCTCTTGCATAAGTGGAAAGATACTAGAGATAACGATTACAAGCACGTAGTCCAAATCGACTTTTCAAGAGCTTG
>NZ_DATNPA010000737.1:0-11098 GCF_036703385.1 Allocoleopsis sp.
CTTAAGGAGGAATTTGCAGCCTTTGGGAATCCTTCATTGAGTGGATAAAGAAATAGTGAAGCAACGGAGAGATTCCCGTAAAGAAACAGTGAATTCAGTAGCTTTGACTTGCAAGCCCCCAAAAGGCATTCGTATAGTTAAATAACAGATTATGAATTCAGTAGTTTCCTTGATAGGAATTAGGAATTCCTCCACCAAAAGCCTCAAGGACACATAAAGGTAGGATAAGTAAGATGAACAAAGTCAAAATTCTAAATGTGTCTATTGATAACCTATCACAGTTAGAATTTTTTGAAAAGTTTAAAAGCGGTATTGTCTTTACCCCTAATGTCGATCACTTAATGAAACTCCAAAGTGATTCAGAATTTTATAAGACCTACCAGGCGGCTACCTACCAACTGTGTGACAGCAAAATCTTATTCTTTGTATCTAGGCTTTTGGGGTCACCCATCAAAGAGAAAATTTCCGGTTCTGACCTTTTTCCAGCGTTTTACGAATATCACAAAACCAACGAAGATGTCAAAATCTTCCTCGTCGGAGCTCGCGAAGGAGTCGCTCGACAAGCTCAAGAGAAAATTAATACCAAAATTGGAAGAGACATAATTGTCGGAGCTCATTCTCCTTCTTTCGGATTTGAAAAAAATGAAGAAGAATGCGCCAAAATAATTGACCTGATTAACCAATCAGGGGCGACAGTTCTCGCCGTAGGGGTTGGTGCTCCCAAACAAGAAAAGTTTATCTGTAAGTACAAAGATAAACTGCAAAACATCAAGATGTTCCTAGCCATTGGTGCGACGATTGATTTTGAAGCTGGCAATATCAAAAGAGCGCCAAAGTGGGTCAGTGAAATTGGTTTAGAATGGCTTTACCGATTACTCGCTGAACCCAGAAGGCTATGGAAACGGTACTTGGTGCATGGGCCTTCTTTCTTTTGGCTAATCGCCAAGCAAAAACTCAATCTTTATGTCGATCCCTTTAGTCCTAATTATTCAGAGCCGTATCAGGAAATCTCAGGCAAACAAATGGTAAAGACGATTGAGTAATACCAATTCCCTCTCATACCAGCTACAAATTGGAGACGGGCATGGGGCATAGGGCATGGAGTAAGGGGAAGGTGTAGCTTACAAAAAGAGAAATGGTATAACATCCTCCTACGGCAAATCGAAGATTTTTGCATAGAACTTATAGCCCCCAAACTAGTTTTCAATTAAATTGGCGGACGGAGATATCTCCGTCCGCTCCACCTTTCATCCCCACCACTCCGGTTGCTGGGGACTTCTCGGCAGATTTGTTAAAACTGAATTGACTAAAAGAGAGCGGGACGTTCAACGTACTGGCTCATCCGGATCAAGTTGTAAAGACTCTGTATCAAGTAGGTGGCACCCCCTAACGTATAGATACGCTCTTTTGAAGCATCTGTACTTTGAGCGAATCGTGCCCAACGGTTCAGCTTTGACCAGCGTCGTAGGACTTTTTTTTTAACAATTCCAATCCCCTTCAGGGGATGGGCATCAAGGGCAGCATCCTGTAACCCGACTTCACCACTCCAGCTGATGAAACCCTTTTTTTGCAAGGCATTTGCCCATCTACCCGCATTTAATCGAAGCAAAAATCCACGCAATCGTCGCTCAAAGAGCCGCCGCCGATATCGCTTCCAGCGACAATCTTTAGTATGGCTGTTGGCACTCTGCTGCGCTGTTCCCCTTGGATTGAGCACAACCTTGGCGCTTGCCCAGAGTGACGAGCCTGCGGCCCCCAACGCCTCCCCATCAACAGAAACCCTACGGGAAAACAATATTAACGAGAGCAAAGAACGCTCCCCTAACGGGTTTCCCCTCGCCAATCCACCGGTCAAAGGGGAAGAGGTTGCTGCGCCTCCCTCCGGAGACCCCTACGTCTTAGAATTCAATCGTTCTCCAGTGGTGGGCACGCGCTTCAGCTTGCGGGGCATTTATGACGAATCGCGGCTAGGGTTTACCCGTCCCCGCGACTGGAAAATCAAATCCATCAAAGCCCAAATCCGCTATCGCCATTCTCCAGCCCTTTATGCCACACGCTCCAACCTGACGGTTCTCCTTAACGGCGCAAGTATCGGCAGTATCCCGCTCAACCGCAAAGATGGCGAAATCGGCAATGCGGTCTTTAATGTGCCGCTCTCGCTGCTTCAAAATTATAACGAACTAACCATTGGGGCACTGCAAAACAACTCCCCCACTTGTACCCAAGACCCCTTCGACCCGTCGCTGTGGACGGAGATTCTGCCCGATTCAAAAATTGTCTTTGACTTTACGCCTCAAGCCGCCAGCCTCGACTTCAATCGCTTCCCCTACCCAATTTTTGACGAACTCAGCTTATTTCCTAATCAAATTGCTTATCTGCTGCCAAGCAAAGTTGACGATACCTGGCTAACCTCAACCAGTCGCTTCCAAGCCACCTTAGGACGCTTAGCCGATTACCGCCGCATGGATACCCGCCTCGTCAAAACCCTAGACGAAGTTGGGAAAAACGTGCCGCGAACCGCCCCAGCTGAGCGCCTCATTATCATCGGGACACCAGAGCAACAGCCAATCCTGAAGTCTCTCAACCTGTCGGTATCCCTGAAAGACAATCAGCTGCTCGACGATAAAAAGAAGGCTTTCCCGCCAGATGTTGGGGTGTTGATGTTAACGACCACCCCAGACAAAAAAGCACCAGTACTGGTGGCGACAGGCAATGGACCCGTTGGTGTCGCCAAAGCCGTCCAGTTTTTGGTGCAAGCCAAAGACCGCCAAATCGGGACGGGTCAAAGCATCATCGTCAAAAATCTTACCTTGGTGCCAACCCCCAACGTCCGCGATTGGCCTGGGTATTTGCCCAACACTGACACCTTCAAACTCTCGGACCTCAAAAGTCGTGATAACAAACCCCTTCAGGATGTAACGGTTCGGGGGTCGGATTCACCACCGATTGTCTTTGACTTCCGGGCACTGCCAGACGACCAGTTTGGGCAGGGTAACACCATGACCCTGAAATACAGCTACGGCCCGCAAATTAATGCCAAAACCTCATTAGTGGAAGTGAAGCTGGATGGGGTTTCGTTGATTGGCAAACGCCTCACATCCATCGATGGCAAAAACCGAGAGACACTGAGAGTTGCTCTGCCTGGAGACCTAATCAAACCCACCTCCAAAATTCAGGTGGATTTCCGCCTTGATGCGCGAGAACGTCGTTCCTGTAGCCGGGTGACCGACCAACAGCTATGGGGTACATTGCACGCAGATACCAGCTTTGAAGTCAAGCGCAATAATGCAGTTCAGTTGCCAGACCTCGAGCGGCTGCGGTACGGTTTCCCCTTTGCCGCGCCTCAGGATTTATCGAGTACGGCAATTGTGGTTCCTAAGGAACCCTCACCGAATGAACTCGCAACCTTACTGGAGTTCAGCACCAGATTGGGCCGCTTGAGCAAAGCCAAATCGGTGCAGTTAGACGCTTACACCATCAACTCCATTCCCAAAGAACTGCTCAAAAAGCGCCAGTTGGTGGGAATTGGTACACAAAAGACATTCCCATTTCCAGAAGTACTCAAGTCAGGTGACTTTCAGCTAAAAGACCAGCTAGAACGTCAACGGGTTAAAAGCGAGGTGACAACGTTACCCGACTCCTCTGGCGTTATCAAGGAAATTATCTCACCTTATGCCAACGACAAAGTCCTCTTGGCTCTGACCGCTCAAACCGAAAACGGCTTGAAGCAAGTGCAAGACTTTTTGCGTCAAGACCCCTTGTTCTTCCAACTCAAGGAAGACACAGCACTCATTAGTGCCAACACCGCTAATCCTGAAAGTTATGATCCAAATGCCTATAACCTTGAATTTCTACAGCGCGAACCCAAGCGTACCGTTGATAAAACACCTGTACAACGCCAAGTTTTCCGATTCGTAACAGGAAGTTGGTTCATGTTAGGGCCCGCCATGGTAGCCGCGACTCTCATTCTTTACGGCGTTGTCCAGCAGTACCTCAAGAAAATTGCTGGTCAGGAGAAGTAAGAATTCAAGCATTCACGCATTCAAAGTTCACTCAGCAAAGACTTTGTTGAATTGGTTCCAAAGATACATGTTCCTTCCTTTAGATGGAAAAAGAATCAATGAACCCATAGCCTTATTTCTTAACCCTAGAAGAGCAGCTAGGGGGTACTTTTTGAATTTATAATGCAAGAATTTTGAATTATTATGACGAGTACATCCTCAAAGATAAGAGAGAAACCCAGTCGTAAGCGCATTAGAATTTCCGACAAGCAGCGAAAGCGGCTATCGGACTTGCTGGTTGAGCGTGTGCCTCAGGCGTTTGACAAGGTTTTACGGTGGCTCTCAGTCAGTCAGCTACTGCTGTTGATTGTGTCGCTGGTTTGGCTCATGTCTCCCCTGATTACAGTACGTACAGCCATCTGGCAGCAAGGGATAGTCGCTGCGCTCTTAATCGCCGTGGGACGCTTTATTCTTCAGATGGAGGAGCAGCAACCCACCAAAAAAACGAGTGAATATCTTCACTTATTTTTGATTGTACTAAGTGTAATTACAACGGTGCGCTACCTGTACTATCGCATTAATTACACTCTAAATTTCGACGATATCATTAATGGAACGTTCTGTTTCTTGCTGTTTACAGCAGAACTTTATGCCATTATTACCCTCATCCTCGCCTACTTTCAGACCTTAAAAATAAAAGATAGAAAGCCCGTAGAGCTCTCCCTTTATCCCCAAGAACAGTGGCCCAAAGTTGATATTTATATTCCGACTTATAACGAGGATGTAGAGATTGTCCGCAAAACAACGTTGTGCGCTCTCGCCATCGACTATCCCGCCGAGAAAAAACATGTTTACGTTCTAGATGATGGTCGAGCTGAAAAATATAAAGCCCGGAGGCAAGAGTTGCGCCAAATGTGTGAAGAACTTGGCGCAACGATGCTAACACGGGATAACAACGACCACGCCAAAGCCGGAAATATTAATACCGCCTTTAAACGCACTGACGGGGATTTAGTGCTGATTCTTGACTGCGACCACATGCCTGTCAAGCACTTTTTGATGCACACCGTTGGCTTCTTCTTTAACCCCAACGTCGCCTTCGTCCAAACCCCCCACTGGTTCTATAACCCAGACCCGTTTGAGCGCAACCTCCTCACCGGCGGTAAAATCCCAGTGGGTAATGAACTGTTTTACAAAGTTCTGCAAAAGGGCAACGACTTCTGGAATGCTGCCTTCTTTTGTGGCTCAGCCGCTGTCATTCGCAAAGACTACGCCCTGCAAATTGGCGGGATTGCTACCGAAACCGTGACGGAGGACTGCCACACCGCCTTCCGCCTGCACTCTCTGGGGTACGAATCCATCTACTACGACAAAATTATGGTGGCGGGCTTAGCACCGGAGAAATTTTCTGCCTATGTGGGGCAACAGGTTCGCTGGGCACGGGGGATGGCTCAGATTCTCCGGATCGAAAACCCGCTGATCAACCCCAAACTGAACTTAACGATTCCTCAGCGGCTTTGCTACTTTAGCGCCACCTCGCACTTTTTCTATGGCTTTCCCCGGTTGATGTACGCGATCGCCCCGCCCCTATTTCTCTTATTTGGCATCAACTCGGTCAAAGGTTTGGGATTAGAAACTTTATTCTACGCTCTGCCTCACATTTTCCTGTCGATGCAGACGAACCACATCCCCTACAAGCACGTTCGTTTCTCGTTCTGGAATGAGATTTTTGAGTTCGCGATGTCGTTCCAGGCGGGAATTGTCACTTTGTTAGCCTTGATTAACCCAAAGCTGGGTACGTTTAACGTAACGGATAAGGGCTTGAGCGTGACCAAACGCAGCTTTGACTTTGACTCGGTGCGATACCTGGTGATTGTCGGTGCGATCGCTGCCGCGTCCTTGCTTGCCGTTCCCTTCTGGCTGTGGCTGTCGCCAGAGGATACCCAGGCCGTCTTGATCAACACCTTCTGGTGTATCTTTAACTTGTTCCTGCTTTTGGCGGCAATTTTGGTGGCTTTCGAGCAACCCCAACTGCGCCGAGCTCACCGACTGCCTCGGAAACTGACAGCAGTCGTTCACAGTTTCAACCAAAGTTGGACAGGTAAAACGGTAGATGTGAGTGAAAGCGGTTGCCAAATTTTGCTGGATGAATGGCCTAACATCCCCGATGAAATCAAAATTGAACTCGTGGGAGACTATGGCACACGGGCATTGATGAATGGGCGAGTCATTCGTGCGATCGCTACGTCAAAACTTCAAGCCAGACTATTCATTGATTTTGTTGAACCCACCCGCACCCAGATTGATGACCTGACGTTGGTTATCTATTCTGATGTGAAGCAGTGGTACTCGCAGACACGTACGGAGACGGACGATCCCATTGAATCGTTTAAGTTCATCATTACCAGTATCAGACGCGTCTTCCGCGAATTCCGACCCGCTATTGGGGTGAAAGTCCGCAAACAAGTGAATGGTTTTGCCTCTCTGTACTGGGAAGGTTGGGAAGGTCACTCCTATACAGCTCGCCTCACGGAAATCGGAACGCAAGATGTTCGCTTGGAAATCGATGGCAGCGATATTTTCAATCTGGAAATTATGCAGAACACACAACCACTCATTGGTTTACTGCTGAGTCAGACGGAAAATGACCCACAGACGACTAGTTTGTTGGCGAAGGTGGAAACAATAGAACCGTTGGCTACTACCTCTGTTAGCCAACCTAGTTCAGTGATGCGCTCTAGCTCTGAACGCATGGCGGGAGAGGGCAACTCGACAGAAAATACTTTGAATGAAAGCGCCGTTCAAGTCGAAAACCTTGCGGAGCCTAGCAATAATTTCGCCAGTGTAAACACTAACCTTTTTGCTATTGAGTTAAGTTTTCCAGAGTCGTTAAAACGACAGCAGCAAGCCAAAATTAAACGGCTTTTGACGATACTTAACTAAACAGGTAAGAGCTGATTATCTGCGTCTGAATCCTGCTAGTTCGTCCAGCCTACTGTTAGAGGATTTTTATCCTCGATAATTGGGATTTGTTTTGAATTTTTCAGGCGAGAACTTTTAAGGGAAGCCCACGCGCTTTTTTTTGATTCACTGCTCAGAACTTACGCCCTGGAACGAAAAATCAAGGGTTGGCGTTAAGTGTGGGGGGTAGGGGGTAAGGTGTGGTTAAATTACCCAAATCCTTACTAAACCCGACACCCCACACCCTCGTCCCCATCTCAACAAATAACCTGAGTGTGTAAATTCTGTACTCTAGCCTTGTCGCCGCACAGCATTTTGCCTCACGTATTTTCCAGCACTTTTTTATCCGGAAAAATTTAGTATAAATTTACAATAAATTGGGGTTTAATAAGATTTAATTCTTCTAATTTTCTCCTCACCCTAGACAAATCAATGCTGCTTTTATTCTCTTAATAAATTAAAACTAGATCATATGATCTTCATCGAGTTTTATAGCCCTTCATAGGCACTTTACCTGTTTTCTGGGTAAAGCCTGTTAAACTTGTAAATAACAGGTTAAGAACTTGTTCATCTACCCTCAAACATAAATTTTTCGTTTTCAGAGGATGCATTACCGCTCTTGAGTTTCACCATCAACTCACGGACGAGAGAGACGAGAGAGCTTATATGACGTGAATTTTCGCATTTCAGACAGTGGTTACTGCCAGCTTTACAGGTTACTAGCTCACGCCTTTTTGGCAACAAGAAGCTCTAGCCAAGAGCCGAGAAAAAGACCGCAGCTGGGTAGAGAATAATACAGTCATCAGTCCCCTCAAGGTGCTATCTATTTTCAACACATAATTCGGGTAGGCAGCTACTCCCTGCTTGAGATTAGCTATTCACTTTTTTTCGCTCTTCAGGGATTAACAGGAAAAGATTTAATCTTTTTGAAGTGTTAGTTAAGAGCGGCAACACAGGCGTTTTTTTGTTCGTCTGAGATAGCTCAAGATCGGGAGAAATAGCACCACCGATGCTCTTGCCTTGTTTTGGGTGACTTGTAAAACGAAATTCACCCCTTCTAGTTTCAACGATTGGATGAGACCCAGGTAGATACAAATGAACACCATTTCTATGGCTAGCTACAGATCTTCCCAAAGGCTGAACCCACTCTCGTTATTAGCGCAATTATCTAGTCGTCAGGCTAATGGGTGTTTACAAGTATCTAGCGGCTCTGTTTCTTGGTCAATCTATCTGGAGCAGGGAAAACTAATTTATGCATCAGATTCATCTGACCCATTTGAGCGGCTAGATCGTCACTTGCGTCGCCTCAGTCGTCAAATTCCTACGCTTGTCAGCGCAGTTCGGGTACAGGTTCGTCTCATATTTGAATCTGACTTGGAGAGTCAGTCCAGTCAAAATCCTGATTACCAAGCCATTTGCTGGTTGGTCAATCAACAGTATCTCAACTCTCAAGAGGCAGCTAGTCTCATCGAAGAGTTGGCGGAAGAGGTGATTGTGTCACTTCTGGCGGTGAAAGAAGGAAGCTATCAATTAATTGAACAAGACAAATTAGAGGGACTGCCTAGATTTTGCCGTCTGGATCTGCGCACGATAGTTGAACGCTGTCATGAACAGTTACGACGACAACAACCTGCACAATCGCCCAGTGCCACTTCAGGACAGCGAACTGACTCTGTTGCTCAAAATGGCACTCCAACTAAGCTTGAATTAGTTCCAACCAATCCTACCCAAACTAGTACAACATCTCCAACCCCTCCAGCCAATCCAGCCGGATTACCGCCAGGGAAAAAACTCACGAAAAGTACCTACACAATTGCTTGCATTGACGACAGTCCAACCGTTTTAAATGCTATTAATTCTTTTCTGGATGATAAGAGTTTCTCCGTTGTCATGATTAATGACCCGGTAAGAGCGTTAATGCAAGTGGTCAGAATCAAGCCAGACTTGATTTTGCTGGATGTTGAGATGCCAAACCTAGATGGCTATGAGCTATGTTCTCTGTTGAGGAAGCATTCACTTTTTAAGAATACGCCAATTGTCATGGTAACGGGAAATACAGGCTTTCTCGACCGCGCCAAAGCTAAATTGGTAAGAGCATCAGGCTACTTAACCAAGCCTTTCAACCAGTCAGAGTTACTCAAGATGGTGTTTAAGCACTTATCGTAGGGGGTCTTTAAGTGAGCCAAAAGCTCAGGAGAAAATGCTCGGATGTTTCGGAAAAAATGAGTAGATTGTACACCTTAGCCGAACCCCAATTAGCCATCTAGAGTTAATTAATCGCGAGGCCAGGACGCATGAGTAAAAGTGTGATGGGCACAATTTTAATCGTAGATGATAACCTCTCTGAGCTGGAATTAATTAGCCATTACTTAAGAGAAGGGGGTTATACCGTAATCAATGCCGTTGGAGCTAAAGAAGCTCTCAATAAAGTTTCGGAGCAAAAGCCGGATGTAATTATTACTGATGTAGTTATGCCAGGAATGAGTGGTTTTGAGTTGTGTCGTCGCCTCAAGACTCATCCGGATACAGAAAAGGTTCCCATTGTCATTTGTTCGTCCAAAGACCAAGAGATTGATCGCCTCTGGGGGATGAAACAAGGTGCTGATGCCTACCTAACCAAACCTTTTACCCGTGAGCAAATCCTTCGTGCCATCAAAGCCGTCGCCGTTTGATTTAATGAATAGTTCAGCACTCGCCCGCATAACCTCCCCGAAGACCAACAAAAAAAATCTGGGGGATGCTTATCTTAAGTTTCATTTGGGGCAACAAACATCGGCTGTTTTATCAATGAGTCAGGCTCAAGAAGTTTTTGTCTTACCAATTGGGCGTCTGACACCCATGCCGAATATGCCTCCCTATGTCATGGGATTACAAAATCGGCGCAGTAAGGTGCTGTGGGTGATTGACTTGGCCAAGATGCTGGGCTTACCCGGAGTCGAAGTCAATGTTCAACATTACAATAGCGTGATTATTAATAACGGGTCAGTTTCTTTACTGCTCATTGTGCAGTCAGTAGAAGGTGTAGTGCGCCTAACGCCGGAGTCCATTCAACCTCCACTTGGACAAGTTTCATCAGGTTTAGTGCCCTATTTACGTGGATGTGTTTTCTTTGAGCAAGAAATTTTATTAGCGCTAGATGCCGAGGCAATCATGCGTTCGCCTCTTCTCCATAACACTTAGGAAATAAAGAGGATTTATGAAGCATAAACTATGAAAAATCAGCAAGAAAAAATTAAGCATTGAAAATCAGGAAAGGTTTCTATCCTTGCTGGAAATGCGTGATTTTTGCCTAAAAAAGTCTGAAGTATAAAGGATGAAGAATGAAGGATGAAGTGGAAATTTATCAGCACATACCTCGTCTTGTCGGGGCGAGAAAAAATTAGGCTCGATGAGTCTTGCCCCGTCCCTTTATGGGTGGGGTAATTTTATACTTCATCCTTCAGCCTTCAGTTGAATTTTAACTTTCTGCTTACCGATTTATTATCACGTAATGGTACTTGTTTCATGGTTAAACAATTCAATACAGCCAGCAATAGTGATAACCAAAAGCCCAATACACCAATCACGCATAGCGTAATCAGCAACGGCTATAGTCACTCACTCTTGACTCAATCTGTGACGGAAGGGAGTAAACAGACACCTTTACGAAGTGTGCCGTCGGGAAATTGGCAGGTGTTGGAGACCAGTACTCCCACACCGTCTTCCTACGTATCCTCTCAACAACCCAGCAGCTCCAGGGCAGTTTCTTGGTGGGAGCTGATGAGCTTAAAAACCAAAGCGACAGCGTTAGCCATTGCCCTTGGTATACTCCCAGTCGTCGCCATTGGGGGAACCAGCTTTGTTGTCATCAAAAATACGCTTAAACAAGAAATCAAGGACTCAGGAGTGTCGCGCCCAGTGGTCAACGACCAACAGCGTCAAGCACTCGAAAGTCAACTCGCCCTCATCCTGCTCAGTGGCCTCGTGGCGACAGGAACACTGGCAGGTTTTATCGCAACCCTCCTTGCCGAACGTCTCATCGGACCCATACGACAAGCAAGCGATGCTCTCGACAAACTGAGCAAAGGGGAAACCAATACTCCTCTTGTGGTGGAAGGCTCTGACGAACTTGCCCTTCTGGGATATAACATCAACCG
>NZ_DATNPA010000738.1:0-4661 GCF_036703385.1 Allocoleopsis sp.
CCACCGCGACTGAAGGTCACCACCAGGCAGGTGGAATTCACAATAAACATGGTCGTAGCCAAAGCTTTGAGAAGCAACCGCTGCCAAACGAAGATAGCGGCTAAACTCAGAGCAACAGCTGGGAGAAGATACCCTGCCAGTAAGTTGGGATTCCCTAAATAGCTATAAACCCGCGTCAGTTTTGCAGATGTTGATGTTGGATCGACCCAGGTTGCCAGCGCCGTCGCCCCGAAAAACCACTGCCTGAGTCCATAAACACTAACAATCAGCGAGACATGGAGGAAGAGGGCAATCAGCCAAGAACGGAGGCTAGGTGATCTGAGGACTCGCGCCATTAAGGCAAATAGCAGAAAATACAGCGTGAGCTTCCCCAATCCCGTAGCTGCTGCCTTTTTTACGGGTGAGAGGGCTGTTGCGACGACCGAAATGCCCCAGTACAACAACACCAACAGATGAATGGGCGTCACCTTTGAGTGAAACTCTCGTTGCTGTCCTGCCTCATCTGATAGGGTTAGCAACACCCAAAAAGCCGCAGCCGCCAATAACAAGACCGCGATCAGAGCATTGTTTGTTCTGCCTACAAAGGGAGCTAGAACAAGCACCAAAGCAACCAGCAGGGCTCCTATCGGCTCAGCCCACTGCATGACGTAGCTCCCCCGACGCCAAGACTGTAGCAATCCCACCAGCTGATATAAATAGCTAGCGCCTCGCCACTGATACAGCTGTAAATTTGACAGAGTAAGCTGTTGCCAAACTGAATTCATAAATAGGGAGTAAGAGTTAGAGACTGGAAACCTAAAAAATGCAAAATTAAGAACCAAAAATAAGGATTCTTTGATTTTTAATTCTTAAGGCTGCATCTGGATTCCGGACTCTAGACTACAACCTTTCCTTCACGGACTCCAATAGAGGCAGCGACACAACATAGCGATACCCTGCTTCTAAGGAGCCTTGAGTGGAAATTTCTCCCCCGTGTAGTTCTGCCAAATGGCAGCTTAGTAATAGCCCTAGACTCTCACGAGAACCATTCTTCCCAGTCGTCTTTTTGGGTTCACTGTTCAAACTTAAGGCTACGGCAAGAGCCTCACTGGAGAGTACCGGATTCGCAAGTGGTAGATAAGAACTCATCGTCAGTTCGCTACCTCCAAGGCTATCATTACTCGGTAAAGTTTCTAGAGCCTGAGAAACAGCAGCAATCGCCGATGAGGGTAAAGACGACTCGACGAATTCTTCACCGAGTTGAGGTAGACTCTGGCCCAACCAAGGGTGAGCAGCCCAAACCGCAATATTGAGCTTGTCGATTTTGCGAGAGACATGAAGGCGAACTTCACCCCCCGCATCAGCGGAGTGAATCACACTATAGACGAGGTAATACAGGATTTGCCGAACCTTATCTTTGTCTAGTAAGCAGATGCGATTCCCCGGCTCGACGGATATACGTATCTCTAATTGTCGGCACTGAGCTATCTCTAATAGGCTATTGATTGCCTGTTGACACAGCATTTCGATATCTACGGATGTCAGCTGGAGTCGTTCGCTGCTTTCATCGAAAATTGTCAGGTCAAAAATTTCATCAACCAGCGATACCAGATGCTGACCGCTGCGATGAATAATTTCCAGGTACTCCTTCTGTTTGCTGGTTAGGGGGCCATAAAGCTGGCGATTGAGTACACTTGCCATTCCCATGACCGACGTTAAAGGTGTCCGCAGCTCCTGAGTCAGCTGAGCCAGCAATTTGACTTTAAGGAAGTTAGTGGCGTTAAGGCAAACAGAGCTAGCAGTTGAGACATCCTGTCTCTGTGCTGTTGATTCAGGTTCCCATCCCTGTGGATACTGTTTGTCTACTGATGACTGGGGAAGTGTTGGGACAGAGTTTGTGTACCCTTGTTTCAAAAAACGATTATGCTCAAATTCGCTCAGACACCAGCGAGCTGTAATAGCCAGAAACTCAATGTCTTTACTGCTAAAGGAGCGAGGTTCGCAGTCCATGACGGCTAGCGCACCCAGACATAGGCCATCTGCGGTCAATAGCGGCGCACCCAGGTAAGCACGAATGCCATAGTGCCCAACCAGCAAACTACTGGCAAACACGGGATTGGTTGCCGTATCGTGAATCGCCAAAACTTGCTGACTGTCCACAACGTAGCTGCAAAAGCTTTCACTTCGCGCTAGAAGGCGTGACTGTGCTAGCTGATTCATCAGCCCAACTCTGGATAGACCAATCGCTGATTTGAGCTGTACATGATTGGGCGTCATTACACCCAAAATGCAAATGGGTGCATCCAAAAGCCGTGCAGCGGTTTGAGTCGCTTCGTCAAAAACAGCAACTGTCTCCGCTTCAAGTAGCCTAAGCTCTCTAAGAGCTGCAAGCCGTTTTTGTTCTCGTGCTGCTGGTGTCAAATCATCTAAACGACAAAAAATTTTCGTTTCCGCATTTGCCATAGAAAATTTATCGCTCCATACCTATATACTTGGGTAGCGGCTCTCAGTGTTTCTGAAGTGTTAGCCGCTGTACATAGCGTTCCCGTATGGTGTCAATAACAAACAGATGAGTTATGAAAATTGTTTGGAGACTGACTGAGAAAGGAATGGGTTAGAGGGGTGAAGAGGTGAAGGGTTCAACGCATTAACCTGCTTTCCTGGCTTTCCTTACCAACTTTCAACATTCAACCTGCCCAAGCGTCCCACTTATGCCAGCCAGTGCAAAGCCCTAACGGCTTATCGGAAAACTTCGCCCAACTTGAGAAGAGTACAATCCCAAGTTCTACAGCAGACATTGCGTAGACTTGAGCAAGCGTTTGTCAGCATGTGGGAGCAAGGACACGGATTTCCCAGATTTAAAAAAGCTGGGACTATGCGCTCGTTTGTGTTCCCCCAAGTGGCTATTGACGCCGTGAAAGATGGCGTGATGAAGCTTCCTGTTATTGGGTTGGTAAAGTTCCGTTCTTCGCGTTCTATTCCAGATGGAGCGAAGCTAAAACAGGTGCGGGTAGTAAGACGTGCTAGCGGCTGGTATGCCATGTTGACCTTGCAGTGGGATGTAGTTGTTCCAGATACAATGCCACATGGCGAAGCCCTTGGGATAGATGTAGGAATTAGTCACTTTGCAGCGATTTCAAACGGTAAGTTATTCCCAAATCCACGGCCTTTCAAGAAGCTCGAACGCAAGCTTAGATTGCTGCAACAGAGAGTATCGAAAAAAGCCTTGGGGTCAAACAACCGTAAGAAAGCGCTTCTTAAAGTAAGTAAACTGCACGAACGAATCGCCAACACCCGGAAAAACTACTACTGGCTGCTCGCTCATAATCTCTGTGATTGGGCGGGAATGATATTTGTAGAAGACTTGAATCTTAAAGGTTTAGCTCGTGGCTTTTTAGGAAAACACTGCTTAGACGCGGGTTGGGGTCAATTCTTCCAGGTATTAGAACAATGTTGCTGCAAGAGAGGGGTGTTTTTCCTGAAAGTGGACAGCAAGAAAACAAGCCAGATATGCCCGAATTGTCTTGTAGAGACGGGCAAAAAAGAGCTATGTCTGAGGGTTCATTCGTGCCTTTATTGCGGCTACACGACAAACAGAGATGTGGCAGCCGCTCAAGTCGTTCTCGTTCGAGGACTTGCAGCCGTGGGACACACGGTCAAGATGCTTTCTGTTAGCGAAGCGGCGCGTTAGCGCGGGTAAAGCGGTTGCGCTCCCCATGACGAGAGAATCCTCGCGCCTTTAGGCCGAGGAGTGTCAACCATCCCCCTTACTTGTGCTCGTCCAAGCTGGGTGAGAAAGTAGAGAAGCAATCACTCGCACACCTCGTAGTTGATTGGAAAGAGGTAGATGACCTCTGGGAGCACTGAGATCCCATGTAAACTCGTTTGGGTAGCGAGTCCAGTTGTTTCCAGCCTTCCAACCGATTTTAGGCCAAAGCTTTTCCCAGTTCTTGCCGAAAGAGAGCCACAGCTCGCGCTGGACGGAAAAGCCAAATTTACCTTGAGAGTGAATGAACCACAGGGTATTGATGGTTTGTAAATCGGTAATGGGAAAATTTTCTACTTCAGAAAAGTACAGCCATTTTCGCTGTATCGCGGCTGCACCGGCTAATTCACAGAGTTTTTCCAACGTCAGACGGTCAGCAGCGAGAAAATCTGCAAGAGCAAGCCGCTGCTGTAGAGGAAGATAGTCAATACCCACCTCAGAACGCAAGGGCACAAGTCCTGTTGGAAAATGAGTTTGGAGAAACGCTGTTGTGTTGGGTGCATTGACCTGATATAGAGCTTGGTAGGCAAGACCCGTCACGAGATTTGCAGGGGTGGACTGTTGCTCCTTTAAAAATTCCATCAAGACTTCTAAGCCAGTAGCGCCTAAGCTGGTCAGTTCGGAAATCAACTGGAGTTGTTTTTTTTCAGAACCCGTCCGGAGTTGTTGTCTGAGCTCAGCAATGTGTTCTGAGTCTTCTGTTACTGAGGCAGTCGTTGGATCTGTCATGAAGCGACTTGGTTGTTGGTTGCGGCAATATTAATTGTGGGGGCTAAAGTTGAAAGTTGGAAGGCAGGAAGGTTGAAAGTTGGGAGTTGAAGGTTGAAGAGTGGGATTGATAATTTTATAACTGGCTAACCTACTTTGGCGTAATGGGTACGCCTTGGTCACCTACAGCCTTCTCAACTACACAGAC
>NZ_DATNPA010000739.1:0-14786 GCF_036703385.1 Allocoleopsis sp.
TGAAGTGGTGATTGCCGCCGAGACACGCTGCCACTTCAGAAGATTCATCGGTGGCAGTCCTCTACAAATACTCTCTACTGTAATCATCCCCATCAGTTGACCTTGAGGGTCTAAAACAGGTAGCTCACTGATTTGATGCTGATGCAACAGCGAGAGTACGGTAAACAGGTTGCACGAATCGGAAAGAGTCAGGGTGACAACCGACGGCGTCATCACATCGGCAATTTTGATTTCCCTCAGGTTCACCTGTGAAGCCGTCAGGTAAACGAGGTCTTGTGCCGTAAATACCCCAACTAAGCTAGTGCCTTCCATTACTAAAACACAGTTAGCTGGTACTAACGTTGTAAGACTAGCCCCGAAAGGTTGCCTTTTTGTCAAGTGGGCTGAGGATTGAGTATCTTGGCGAGAGGTTGACCCAACACTGGACAAAGAATACGTTCTTCGCCCTTGACCCATTAAAGTAATGACATTTATGAGTGGTGTCTCAGGAGAAGTAGTAAGCGGGTAAGTGTCGATTAGATGCTCTAGGGTAGGCAAGGCGATTGGAGCAGTCTCAGTCTGCATAGAGATTTTAAATTGTGCCAGCTGTGATAGATGCAGACCTTCCTTTAGTTTATACTTCGGGATTTTTCCGCTTCCGCAAAAGCCCTTGAAAAAACAAAACAAAAATTAATATTTTTTAATAAACTTTCGGGAAAGTCAGTAAATCTATCTAATTATGTACGCATATATGCTGATTGTGTTGTATTGGTGAGATTCAGCCAGCCAAACAGTGATCAGTGACCAGTGACCCGGGAAAGGCGTGGGGGCGTAAGGTTAAAATTGAGGCAGCAGAAAACATCAACCCAGAACTGAGCCTACTAAATTCACCGAGTCCTCTGCATTCTCATTGTTGGTAAAACGATGGTCGTTGATTTGACGATCGCCATCCCCACTTACAACGGGGCAAGGCGTCTACCAGAAGTTTTAGATCGATTGCGAATGGCTTGCCAAGACGCTTCGCACGTCACGCCTCCTTCCGGGCAGACGCCAGAAGGAAGTCACAGCTACAACTTCAGTTGGGAAGTCCTTGTGGTGGACAACAATAGTACTGACGACACCGCAAAAGTTGTTCAAGCCTATCAAGCCACCTGGCCTGGGCTCTGTCCCTTAAAGTATTGCTTGGAACCTCAGCAGGGAGCCGCATTCGCACGACGCCGTGCCTTTCAAGAAGCGAACGGCGCACTGGTGGGATTTCTCGATGATGACAACATTCCTGCACCGGACTGGGTTACTGCGGCTTATGCGTTTGGTCAAGAACACCCTAATGCTGGTGCTTATGGGAGCCGAATTCACGGTGACTTTGAGGTGACGCCGCCGGACAATTTTCATCGACTAACTCCTTTTTTAGCGATTACTGAGCGGGGTTCAGAGCCACAGCGCTATGAACCGCAAAAGAAAGTATTGCCTCCTTCGGCGGGGTTGGTGGTGCGCAAGCAAGCGTGGTTGGAGAGTGTTCCCTCACAGCTCGTTTTGACCGGACGCACTCCCGGCAGTATGCTGACTGGCGAGGACTTGGAAATGCTCTCTCATATTCAAGCTAATAGCTGGGAAATATGGTATAACCCGGCAATGCAAATTGACCACAAAATCCCGCAGTGGCGTCTGAAGCGAGAGTATTTAATTCCGTTTTTTCGGGGGATCGGGTTGAGTCGCCATGTAACGCGGATGCTGAGCGTGAAACCTTGGCAGCGATCGCTTGCTACTTTAGCTTACATGGCAAACGATTTGCGAAAGATTGCTTTTCATTTACTCAAATATGGCTTCCGGGTTCGCTCTGACTTGATTGCAGCTTGCGAAATGCAGCTATTTGTCAGTAGTTTAGTCAGTCCCTTCTACCTCTGGAGTCATGGGTATTTTAGTCAAAAAGACTAACCCTGGTTCCGGAGTTCGGTGACATCTTAAACCCGTGGTAACGAATTATGCCAGTTGACTTTACGGTTGCGATTCCCACCTATAACGGAGAAAACCGATTACCTAAGATTTTGGAGCAATTGCGATCGCAAATTGGTGTCGCTCACCTCAACTGGGAAATAATCGTCATTGATAACAATAGTCAGGATGCTACAGCAAGGGTGGTTTCTGAGTATCAAGCGACGTGGTCTCAACCCTGGGGATTGAAGTATTGTCTGGAACCTAGGCAAGGATCGGCGTTTGCCCGAATCCGAGCGGTACAAGAAGCCAGTAGTGAGCTAGTGGGTTTCCTGGATGATGACAACTTGCCAACACCGGACTGGGTCGCGGTGGCCTATGCCTTTGGTCAATCTCATCCCAAGGCCGGGGCTTACGCTAGTCAAATTCACGGTGAATTTGAAGTCGAACCCCCCCCTAACTTTGAACGGATTGCGCCGTTTTTGGGCATTACGGAACGGGGACAGCAACCCCATCTCTACGAACCCGAAAAGCTTAAGTTACCGCCAGGAGCGGGAATAGTCGTTCGTAAGTCAGCTTGGTGCCAAGCGGTTCCTCAACAGCCGATACTTAAGGGCAGGCTGGGTCAGTCGTTGGTCGGCGGTGAAGATTTGGAGCCACTGCTACACCTCCATCAAGCGGGTTGGGAAATTTGGTACAACCCAGCGATGGAGACTTACCATCAAATTCCTCGATGGCGATTGGAGAAAGCCTATTTAATCAGGCTCTCGCGGGGTGTCGGCTTGAACAGTTGTTGTCTGCGGATGATTAATATACCGTTTTGGCAAGGGCAACAAGTTCTTGTAAGAGCCTTTTTCGGCAGTCTGCGCCGGATTGTATTACACTTGATCCGATATCGCGTTGCCCCACTGGGAGGGAGAAAGACGCAATCATCCTTCCCTGATTTAGTGGAGACTTGCGAACTAGCCTTCTATTGGGGTTATTTACTGAGTCCATTCTATTTTTTTAAAACTCGCTTAGCGAGACAAATTAGCTCGTTATTCATGGCACGAAACGGGGCGAGTGTTAAGGAGATTGGCTCCCTCAGCCAAGGCTAATTTTTAATAACTTTTGTAGTTAGGACTAATGCATTGATGACATCAGTAGTATGACATCAGTAGATTAAGCTAGAAGTTTTTAAAGACTAGATGAAGCCACGTTGAGTCTGTTGCTCATCGTCAGTTATTGGCATATCATACAGATGACGTATTACAAGTTGTACAAGTATCTTACAACTTTGGTGATCTCTCGGACTAAAAGCATCCAGATAGCAACGACTCATCACGCGCTGAGCCTCTCTTATAGATTAAACACGACTAGGGCTGAGGTGGGGGGCTACTTGCCCTCTTCTAAGAGAGAAGTAAGTAAGGAGTGCGTACAGGGTAGCTATTGCTACCCAGCGAATCCCTTTAGGAGAATTCAACCGTGTCCGCGAACATTAGCGCTGCCGGGTGAATGGTTGTTTCGCCAATATTGCTGGCGTCGCTTGCACAATTGGTTTGTGTTTGACAGCAACCAAGCGAGACATCAGCGCCTAACCGCGCTAATCGCTTCCCAGTTCCTGAAGATACATGTCAGGTTGGCAAACAATGAAGGAAGAGGGGATATAACTCTAACGTCACCGTTGCTTCTACATACATCTGCACACTGGAAACAATGCCTAAGACTGAAGAGGCTCACATAGCAAGTTAAATATACTGCCTAACTTGCTAGGAGTTTTTTTGGCGAAAACCTTACCAAATTATCTTTGCGAGGAATTAATTGTGGCGTTCATTCGACTCGCAGATCTGATCATTAACCTTGACTGTATTGCCGCAGTTAGATTCAGCACTTACAACGGCTTTGGTGACGGGAAAGACATCCCGATTGTTAATATTTGTTTAACGATTCCTGAGGGATCATTAGACGGTAAATCAGAATGCTGCCTTGAGAATTGTGAAAATTGCCATTGCGTAGAGAAGCTAGAGTTTGAAAGTGATTTGGCACTGGCGATTTGGGATTACTTCAGCCAATCGAGTGAGGTCACTGTTCTATTTGAGTGACATCCTCCCACGCCTTCTGCATACAGGAGGCACAAGCCAGGAGTTGAGAACACGTATTGCTAACGTTGTGAACCTCATGCGATCGCGTGTCTACTTAGCTCTCTTGTCTGCGTAGCTCCCAACCCCAAGCGAGCATCCGGAAGGTTTGGATAAATTTTACAGAAAAATTTTTCGCATCCGAACTGCACTCAAACTTCCGCTCTGAGCGCCTTGGCGGCTTTTGGCTCATCCCAGTCCCCTGAAGACTCAGTGATTCATGAAGACTCAATAAATCCCAAGGGATAGAGTTGCTAAGCGTCAGGCAATTGGCTTATCATGCTATATTGTAATACGTGTTATACATTCGTCTTACGAATTAGACCATTATCAGAGAATAGAAGCAAGGAGCCAACAATCCGAGCCCTTGGCTTCAAGTCTCCGCTAGGTTGTGCACCACCAGGGTAATCTATCGTTTTCGCTCCAATTTCATCTTTTTTTCCTGAATGTGGTGTTTTTTTAAGGTAGTACTATTATGAGTCTCTCCAAGTCAGAAAAACAGTCCAGTCATCTAAAGCCTGACCATTCTAATTACGTAACTCGCGAGGAACTGCGCGAATTTGACCTCAATAACCAACTAGCCAAATTGGCACTTCCTCTCGCTCAGGCTTGGAGAGACAATCATCCCGATGCTCAACCTGGTTCAGAATCAGATTTGGACGAATGTGTATTGGCTGTTGCGATTGAAATGGCTGTAGCTGGCGAAGCAGTCGGAGGCCCAATGGGCGCTTTGATCGCCGCTGGTGGTGGCGTCGCTGCGGCTAGTGTGGCTTGTAGACGAGTGCTATAAAAAGCTTTGTTCCAAACAACATCGCTAAGGTAACCCAGAATTTGCTCCCACAGGGAAGGATTATCCACGTTGGCCAAGTTTTTGTTGGGTTGGCTGTGCAGGCTGTTGAAGGTTTGACATGCTTGATGTCTGCCTGAGATTAAATTTTCTTCAACGACACAAGTTGTGTCAGGTCTAGTTCTCGAATTACGGGGGTGCATTCTGCAATCTTCGAGCAATCGGAGCTGGTGCGGGATGAGCCAGCTCACTTTATAGGGGTCTAAAGCACTACCGAAGACAACAGCCGCATCGCGATCTGGCTCCCGAAGGAGCCGCGACGCTAGTGCATTACCGCTTGGGGCGTATAGACTGCTGGTCGCGCTCCAAAGGGGCACTCCCGCTTTCCTACAACAGGATTGTGTAGTAGCGTCCTTCGTCCCTTTATCCGTGGTGCGTGACCCATAGGCTCTTGCACTGAGCTTTCCAAGATTTTACCCCCTTTACTATGCCTTCGAGGAGACCGCTTCATGGCTACTCAGTTTGATCCAGATCCAAAAGGTTATAAGCAGGAGTTCAATGGACTAGGGAAAGAGTCCGTCAAGACTCCTCATCAAAATAGTTTCAACATTTATACCAACAATCAACCTAATCTCCAGTTGGTCTCACCCCAGTCTGTACTCAATGCCGTTGAGCTTCAGCAACAAGGTGGGTTTCCCACTCCCACAGCCCCTAAAAAATCTGGCGGTTTCCGCTTCTCAAACCTGCGTCTAACGCAAAAAGCCACAGCTTTGGCGATCGCTCTGGGCACTGTTCCGGTATTAATGACTGGAGTAGCCACCTATCACTTTGCCACCCAATCCATCACTCAACAAGTATCCCAGTACAAAATAGCCCGTGCCGTTGGTGTGGAAGACAAGGTTAAACGCTTCATGCGTGATCGTTACGGGGATATTCAGTTTTTGGCTGAGCTTTCAATCCTGACGAATTTGTCACAAAAGGATACAACCCCTCTCAAAGCAAAGCAAGCGCAGTTAGACCGATTCTTAGCAGCTCATAAACAGGTATATGACCTGATTTCCGTCGTCGATCTCCAGGGCAACGTGCTGATTCAATCGTCAGGTCTCGACCCTCTGCCGAACCAACGCGATCGGGATTATTTCAAGGAAGTACTTAGAACGAATCAGCCTGTTATCAGTAGTGCCACCACACCTGAAGTTTCTAAGACTCCGGAGCGAGTGAACATTCACTTCGCCGCACCTGTTAAAGATAGCGTCACGGGCAAGACAATTGCTGTTGTTCGTAGCCGTATGTCGGTCACCGTTCTAGAAGAGTTGCTCGGTAACTTTGGTACTGATGGGGACGAATTTTATTTGATTGATTCTTCAACGCAGCAGATTCTCCTGAGTAAGGAAAGGAGTGAGGAGAATAAAGATGCGTTAGCTGTTTTTCCCTCCTTAAATCAACTCCGAGCAGTAGGTAAGCCAAGTACGTTGGTCGTGACCGATCAGAGTGACAAGGTAAAGGATCTGTTTGCCTATACCAAGTTGGGAAAACTAGCAGGCTTGCCGCAACTGAATTGGGAAGCTGGCATTGCCACACCAGTAGACATTGCCTTTGCACCACAGCGACAATTGCTCCTCATCGTGGCGCTTGGAACTGGGTTGACAGCCTTGTTGGTGAGTGCGATCGCGGTTTATCTGGCTAAACTGGCGACGCGTCCCGTCCTCGCTGTCAGTGAGGCAGTGGAAAAACTAGGACAAGGGGAACTTTACACCCGCGTTGCCGTGGAAGGGCATGACGAACTCGCCGAACTCGGTTCTAATATCAACCTGATGGCCAGCCGACTGGAGACCTTATTGTGGGCTCAAGCCGCTGAAACCGAACAAGCCGGATTATTTGGAGATATTGCCGTCTCCAATGCTCGTACAGAGAAAGATTTGGAAGATGTCTTTGAAAAGGCGGTTCAAGGGGCACTACGCATCCTTGAAGCCGATCGCGTCGTCATCTATCGCCTCCACCCGGATGGGCGTGGGTACATTTCCGCAGAAGCGGTTGTTCCGGTTTGGCCTAGAGCTTTAGGCGCAAAAATAGAAGACCCCTGCATTGGACAGGAACTTCTTGAAGAGTACAGACAAGGACGTGTCGTTCCGACCAATAATGTGTATGAAGCGGGTTTCCATCCTGAGCACATGAGGTTAATGGATCGCCTGCAAATCAAGGCCAATTTGGTCACACCGATTCTCAAGGATGGTCACCTCTTTGGCTTGCTGATTGCTCATCACTGTAGTAACCCCCATCCCTGGCAGCAATCTGAAATCAATTTCCTCAAAGAGTTAGCCATTCGAGTTGGACTTAGCTTGGATCGGGTCAGTTTCCTAGAGCAGAAAGAAATCGAAACGCATCGTGCCCAGCAACTCAATGACATTATCTCGGGCATTCGGGACGCACTCACCGTTGAAGAAATCTACCAGACGGCGATTACAGGTATCCGCGAAGCCATGAAAACTGACCGCGCGGTTATCTATCTCTTTGATGAGAAGTGGCAAGGAACTATTGTTGCCGAATCAGTAGGGATGGGCTGGCCAAAAGCGCTGGGGGCGAACATTGCTGACCCTTGTTTTGCCGACAAATATGTGGAGAAGTATCTACAAGGTCGAGTGAAGGCGGTTGAGAATATTTACGACGCAGGCTTAAGCGACTGTTATATGGGTCAACTGGAGCCTTTTAAGATCAAAGCCAATTTAGTCGCTCCCATCTTGGCGTATAACAAGCTACATGGCTTACTGGTAACCCATCAGTGTTCCAGCACACGCGCTTGGCAGGAGTCGGAAATCACCTTCTTCAAGCAGGTGGCGACTCAAGTGGGTCTGGCTTTAGACCGCGTCGATTTCTTAGTACAGATTGAACAATCCCGCCAAAAAGCTGAAACCTTGGCAGATGTACAACGGCAACAAAAAGAAACCCTGCAACACCAACTTTTAGAACTGCTCAGTGATGTGGAAGGAGCGGCTCAAGGTGACCTGACGGTAAGAGCTGATGTAACCACTGGAGAGATTGGCACAGTGGCGGACTTCTTCAACGCGGTCATTGAAAGTCTGCGGGAAATTGTCACCAAAGTGAAAATAGCCGCGACTCAGGTCAATACTTCACTAGGAGACAACGAAGGAGCAATCCGTCATCTTTCGGAAGAAGCCCTCAAGCAAGCGGAGGATACGACCCGCACCCTCGACTCGGTGCAAGAAATGACGCAATCGATTCAACAGGTAGCCGAAAACGCCCGTCAAGCCGCTGTTGTTGCCCGCACCGCCTCTACTACAGCTGAAGCGGGAGGAATAGCTATTGATCGATCCGTGCGCAATATTTTTACTCTGCGGGAAACAGTAGCAGAGACAGCTAAAAAAGTCAAGCGTCTGGGTGAATCCTCTCAAAAGATTTCTAAGGTCGCTTCACTGATTGACCAAATCGCTCTACAAACGAACTTGTTAGCGATCAACGCTGGGATTGAAGCGGCACGGGCGGGTGAAGAAGGTCAGGGCTTTGCTGTGGTTGCAGAAGAAGTCGGGGAACTAGCGGCGCGAAGTGCGGCGGCGACGCGAGAAATTGAGGACATTGTTCACAACATCCAAAAAGAAACGACGGAAGTAGTCGAGGCTATGGAATTGGGTACGAGCCAGGTAGTGGAAGGGACTAATCTGGTTGAAGATGCTAAACAGAGTTTGCATAAGATTCTGGACGTGTCTCGCCAAATTGACACTTTGGTGCAATCGATTTCGACGGCGACGGTGTCCCAGGCAGAGACCTCTCAAGCGGTTACCGAGTTGATGAAAGAGATTGCCCTAGTCTCGGAACGCACGTCTCTTTCCACACGCCAAGTGTCTGGTTCTCTCAAAGAGACAGTAGAGATTGCTCAGGAACTACAGGCATCAGTGGGTACCTTCAAAATTGACGGATTCTAGGAGTTGACACTCCCCCGAATTGAATTCGGGGGATTCTAAGCGGATACTTTGGGACGGGTTGAAACCGCGTCCCTCCGTGTCTTCTTAGCTGACCAAAGAAAAATTCTTTGGGGTGCTGTCAATGACACCCTAGACAGTCCGCTCAGAACAATTCCGAGCATTCCGCTTACTTTCCTCAAAATATTGGCACTACCGTTAGCATCAGCATTGATGTACCAATTGAGAGCAGTTCTATATAAACCGCGTTTTACCCGCTTGCCTGATGGCTTCCAATCGCTGGGTTTTTCACCATATTTTGGAAGATGATCGCCATCAACAAACGAAGCTTTAGAGGTATATGATTCCTCTGTTTCTATAAACTGAATCTCATGCTGTTGGCACAATTGCTGGATTCTAGCTTTGAGTCTAGCTGTTGGTACCTGTACCCACTTCTGATTAGTTTTTGCACCCAAATTAGATTCTTGTTTTTGACCTTGATTCCAGCCAAAAACAATAGTTCCAATCTGGTTTTTAACGCAGTGGTTAATTACCAACCTTGCTGCTTTGTTAACAGCATCGCGCATCTGACGGTTTCTCTTTTCCGTTAGATGCGCTAATTTTTTAGACCAAAACCCTTGAGGTTTTCCCTCCTTGATTGTCGATACTTTCTTGTTGTACCAGCGATTCAGTGACTTGACGTGCTTTCCGTCAATGATCAAACTAGTTCCAACTGTAGAAACACCGGTTAACCAGTTATCCATTCCAGGGTCAACTCCCAAGGCGTTGTCAGGGTTTAGGCTTGTTTCTACTACCGTCAACTTGTAGACAAATTCAGCATAAAAGCATTGGTTTCGAGGAAGAATTCGCAATTCCCGAATGTCTTTAAAATTTAAATTGCTTGGCATCGGGATTGTGAACGAGTCAATCCCAAACCAAGTTTTTACTTTACTTCCCAAAGGAATTCTGATGTTGCCATCTATTAACCTGAGAGCTTGCTTGGGATAAGTGACAACGTTTAATCCACCCTTGCGGTACTTGGGAGGTTTCGATTTTTCAGTTAATTTTCCTTGTTGGAATAACTTATTGAGAGCCTTAAAAGACTTAAACGACTCAAACACGCTGTGACAGGTTTGTTGGGCTGCTTGAGAATGCATGGCTTGAAAGTGTTTGTTGCTTTTGATTTCTTCGTCTAACTCTGCCTTTGTCACATAACGATGTGCCTTGAAGTAGATTTGTCGCGCATAATAAACAGCGCAGTTAAACACCTTATTGGATTCGCTGCAAATGGACTCAATGATAGCTTGAGTATCCTCGTCTGCATGAATCAGCACTTGTTGGCAACCAAACAATAAAATCACCTCCTTGTTGTTAGTTAGTGTATCATTATTGGGGGACTTCCGGAATAAATTCCGCTGTCTGTACGACGCACTCGGTTTCATCCCCCGCTTAAAAGACGGGGGCTTTCACCATCGTTTTCCTGTAATCAAAAACCCCGTCTAACTCTCATGAATTAGACGGGGTTTTCAGTGGTCCTACGCCTTAAAGGCTAACTTCATGCTTCAGGCTTTACTTCAGCCTGTTTGTGCTTGGTAATGTCATTGCAGACAACGGAGAGTCCATCGCCAGACGGGTAAGCGTGTACCTCAAACCATTTTCCTAAAGGTGCATGGAAATCTTCAAACGTCACAGCAACTTCTTGGTTAATGGCTCTGTGAAACTCACGCTCAAAGGCTGACCCTACTGTTCCTGGAAATATCTGCCACAGATTTTGACCGAGGAGTTCAGCTCGGTCTTTTTGTAAAATCTGTTCCGCTTTCTGATTGACATAGGTAAACCGCCATTCCTCGTCCACCTTGAAAAAGCCATCTGTAATGCTCTCCAGAATCTTGCTAATTTGCTGCTTGGAGGCGACCAGCGCGGCTTCTGCCTGTTTACGCTCTGTAATCTCCCGTTGTAGTGCGACCCAATGGGTGACCTTACCCTCTTTGTTGGCAATGGGTACGATATTCAGTTCGACCCAGAACTCCGAGCCGTCTTTACGGTAGTTGAGCAACTCCACTTGAACGGGTTTTTGGTCTTGCAGCGCGGTGCGAATTTTGTCTAACTGAGAGCGATCGGTTTTCGGACCTTGCAACAAGCGCGGTGTCCGCCCTAAAACCTCGGTTAGGTCATAGCCTGTAATACGAGTAAAGGCTTGGTTGACATACAACAGTTCGGGGCCTGGGGCGTCTAGATGTTTGGCTTCGGTGATTAAAATCCCGTCTTGGGTATTCTCGACCGCTGACTCCAACAGACGCATCCGCTCCTCTGCCTGCTTGCGTGACGTAATGTCGCGCACGAAACTGAGAGAAACGAGCTGGTCGCGGTACTCGATGATCCGAGAGCTAATTTCAACCTGTATGGGTATGCCATCTTTACGCCGCAGAGCGTGCTCGAAGATGAAGCTGCCAGTTGCTTGTAGCTGCTGATTAATCGTCTTTTGACGTTGTGGCTCTACTGGCACATCGATATCCCTGGTTTTTAACTTCAGGAGCTCTTTGCGGGTATAGCCCAATCGCCTCGCCGCATTCTGATTGGCGTCCAAAATCCGACTGGTTGATAAGTCGATGATGAAGATCGAGTCGTTGGCGTATTCAAATAAGTGACGGTAATTGGATTCTGATTCCCGTAGCGACTCTTCGACTTGGTTTCGCTCTGTAACGTCTCTAGCGGTACAGATTACGGCCTCAACCGTATTGCTATCACCTAGGATGGGGCTAAGGATACATTCGTAATCCCGTACCCCATTGTTAGTTCGGTAGCTGATTTCTTTGGTTAAAGGTCGCCGTGTGGCGAATACAACTTCCCGTTGACCGTCGATGGGTTCGCTCTCGATAAACTCTGGTGGTAATTCGAGTTGCCGCCAAGTTTTACCCAAAATGTTTCCCTGCGGCAGGCTAAACAATTGAGCCAGCGCCAGGTTTGCATAAGTAAATCGTCCTACCCGGTCTACAACGCAAATTGGGTCTGGAGAGGCGGAAAGCACCAAGTCGAATATTCTCGCTTGTTGTTCAATCCTGGCTGTGAGTTCTTGCAGTTCTATGCCGCCCGGTTCGCCGTCGCTCAGACCGATTTCTTGTTCTTGGTGAGACCCTCCCCCTCCATTGTGTCCCGGACCATCGCCTACGCTAAGAGTCTTTCTAGAGAAAGCGTCCTCCGCGACGAAGGAGTTGGGGATCTCGATTGAGTTTTCTGAAGCAAAGGTCTGTTTCAGTGCTGGGCTAATCGGACTGACTTGGGTGACTGAAGCCGATTTCTGCGGGAATTTATTCAGCTGTTGGGTTAGGGTTAGAAATTTCTTTTCTAACTCATTGAGCTGTTGTTGCAGTTCTTCAACTGTAGCTGGACGTGAAACGCTTGCCGGCATACCAAATGCCTGCTTCAACGCTTCAATCACCACTGCTGTTCGATCACGACCTGTCGCCTCAGCCCGAGACCGAATCTCCTGAATCAGGTTCTCTGGAAGTCTAAAAGTCGCTATCTTACTTGCCATCGTTTAAGAGTATGTTTGTAAAGTGTTTCTTGTTCAAGTGGTCTAACCCTTGTAGCCTGAGGCGAATCCCCGCCAAGCGCAGCTTTCATAATCCTACTCTGGACAAGAGCGATAGTGCTTGCCCAGAAGGGTGATAGACGGGCTGATTTTTGAGCGTTTCTTTACAAACACCCCAAAACATACTTTACTTTTCAGCTGCATTGTTCTATCTACGGCAGAGACGCTCCCTGGGGAGAATTTTTACCGTGTGCCCATCGTATGTTTTTTGGGTTAAACTCTCAGGGCTACTGACACCGCACTTTCTGAATCTGTAGGGCTGACGAGATCATCTCATTGTCGCAAATTTAACCGCTTAATGCATCCGTGGAATCACGGTCTTGATCTGCAATCCTTAAGATACCTTTAATATACATGGCCTGCGATCGCTCCTTGAGTGAATCCCCTGATCTTCAGGGATGATGAGAGTCTGTGTCTGTGAAATTGGGCACACAGCTCAATCCACGACCTGCTGAAACTATCCCGTCAAAGTTAATAAAAATTAACTTCTCCCTCCGCTCACCTCATGGATAACGAGACAGTTCTGGCGGAAGTACAGGTAAAGGAAGATCAGGGATTATCCTCGTTGCGCCCCATTGTAATGATTAAAAAAAAAACGCCCGCAAGGGCGCTTAATCAGGGTGCATCTACTAGACCTCAGTTTATCGCGATGAGGGGTATTACCCCCCACCCCGCTTAATAAAACTCAACAGACTGGCGATTTTACAATCATTAAGATTAAATAAACTACATCGCGGCGTCCTAGTAGTGGGACAGGGATTGAAAATACTGTCGCTCCTTTGGAGCGCCCGCTTCGCTAACAGGCATTTAGCCCTCGTATTTTCCGCTATCCCCCTACGGGTTATCTCCGCTTCGCTACGATTGAACCCGTAGCCCCACGCGATTCAGGTGGGAGGCAGTTCCAGAGGGATTGCCCCCAATAGTCCTTTGCGAAAATCATTGAGGAGTTGTCGTGCTGTACGCTCTATGTCTCCTTGATGGCGATAGTCTGCCAGCGCCCTGAGGTAGCCTTCGCCGCTGAAGGAGGTGGGATCAAGTTCGTAGCGAGTCTTTAAGGGAGAGGCAGCAAAGACACCCCTCTGTGCTACATCCTCTAAGTCTTGAAGTAACTCAACCAGGGTAGCCGCCACCTGCTGATTGTCATAAGACGCTTCACCAATGTCATCACAGATGGCTAGCTTTATGGCCTTTTGTTGATCCTTTAAAATTCCAGGAATGACTCCGGGAGAATCTAGAAGCTCAATTTGGTCAGAAATGCGTACCCAACGCAGCTGGCGAGTTACTCCAGGACGACGAGCACTCTCCACGACGCGACGGCCTAATAGTCGGTTGATCAGGGCTGATTTACCGACATTAGGGAACCCGATCGCTACAGCACGAACTGGGCGAGGTTGCATTCCGCGATCGCGCCGACGCTGATTCATCTGTACCCCAGCCTCCTGCGCCGCTTGAGTCACCTCGCGAATCCCTTTACCCTGTTGAGCATTCGTGAAGTAAGGGGTTTCCCCCTGCTGTTGGAACCAGGATGTCCAAAGTTGCCGCACAGCAGGAGTGATCATATCGAGCCGATTAATCACCAATACCCGAGCTTTACTCCCCACCCATTGAGGGAGCTGTGGATGATGAGTCGATAGGGGAATCCGCGCATCCCGTACCTCTAGCACCACATCCACTCGCTTCAGCTGTTCTTTAAGTTCCCGCTCAGCTTTAGCAATATGACCGGGATACCATTGAATCGTCATGAGTTTAAATAAAGAGTTGGCGGGTTGCAGGTTGGCGGGTTGCAGATTGGCGGGTTGCAGATTATAGGGTGTAAACCTTCAACCTTTCAACTTTCCAACCTTCCAACTTTCCAACCCGTCAACCCTTTAAGGAACAACCAAAACCGGGCAAGGAGATAAATTAATCACTCGATTCGTGACGCTTTCGGCTGCGCCTTCCTCGGTTAAGCCCAGTCCCCGACAGCCCATGACAATTAAATCTGCCCCGATTTCGTCGGCGACATCACAAATTGTGAAAGCGGGCATTCCTTCTCGGCTGATCGTTTCAGCCTCGATGCCTTGCTGGGTAAACAAAGCTTTGGCATTTTTCAGCAGTTCCGCAATGATCTCCGGTGATACAAGCGCATCCGCACTCGGGAGTTCTTCTTCAGAGTCGGATTTTTCGAGTACCGACAGCAGAACTAATCGACTGCCGTACTGTTTCACCACATGGGAAACGACTTCAGCCGCTTCGCGGGCTTCTCGGCTTTGGTCAACGGGAAATAAAACAGTTTTGAACATTACAACGCATCTCCGGGACGCGAACTCCGTTCACACTACCACAGGTCGTTAACGTCGCGAGGTACAACCTAGTGCATTCGCTTCTTGCGACCTAGGGAGTACAACAACTCGCCTTACCCCAATCTTATCACCGAGGTAACGGGGACTCGCGTTTGCCCCGAATTGATCGCCCCTTCAAAAACT